>JAATGT010000026.1 GCA_015654525.1 Bacteroidales bacterium | reverse complement strand
GGCATCGCAATCAACCACACCGGCCAGGTATAATGGTTGTTTGGCCACAAATCCAATGGTTTCCCCATTCAAACGACCAAATCCGATTACAATATTAGCAGCCCAGAGCTCATGAACTTCTAAAAACTTAGAATCATCTGTTAGTGCATGAATCACTTCACGTACGTCATAAGGTTGTTTCGGATCAGCAGGAATAATATTTTCAATATTTTTCTTAAAGCTTGGTTCTTTGGGTTCAACGCTTGCTGCCTTTTCCTGATTGCTGTGTGGAATCAAAGAAACAAGTTCTTTAATTTGTTCAATACATTCCATTTCACTCAAAGCATAAAAATGAGCATTCCCTGTAATTTCAGCATGAACGCGCGCTCCACCCAAATCTTCCTGAGAAATTTTTTCACCCAAGACCGTTTCGATGACATTCGGGCCGGTTATAAACATTTTAGAAATGTTTTCAACCACAAAAACAAAGTCGGTAAGAGCTGGAGAATAGACTGCCCCCCCAGCGCAAGGGCCTAAAATTACTGAAATTTGAGGAATGACTCCCGAAGCCATGGTATTGCGATAAAAGATCTCGCCATAACCAGCCAATGCTCCGATACCTTCCTGAATACGGGCACCTCCTGAATCGTTTATTCCGATACATGGTACTTTCATTTTCAGTGCATGATCCATAATTTTCGTAATTTTACGCGCATGTTTGAGTCCTAACGAACCACCCATTACGGTAAAGTCTTGTGCATAAATACAAATAGGAGTGCCGTTCATTGTTCCGGTACCGGTAATTACACCATCACCAGCCAGTACTTTATCATCCATTCCAAAGTTACGCTCTTCGTGTTCCACAAAAAGATCATACTCATGAAATGAATTGGCATCCAACAAAGCAAGGATACGGTCACGGGCAGTCATTTTACCCATAGCTACCTGTTTCTCAATGGCTTTGTCTCCTCCACCTTTTTCTACAATAGCCTTTTTTTGTCGTAATGCCAGAATGTTTTTCTTTAAAGTCATAAAACTTTCATTTAATTAAACATAAAGTTATGAGTTGCTACAATTACAACTCGAATATCACGGGCAAAAGTAACACTTTTATCGTTAAATTGTGCAATTTCTATCATTTAGTTACACTTAATAAAACAAAACTATTTATTCTTCAGACCTTTGAGAATATTATTGCGGGAAGATTTAAATCCGGAAGAATAATTTTCAAAATCAATATTTTCAAGAGTTGCTATCAATTCTTGTTTAAAATCCGGTTCTTTTTGACTAATTCGAGAGAGCATTTTCATGGAAAGCGCTTGTACGGCAATGGGAGACTTCACAGAAAGCATTTGTTCAAAACAAGAATTAATAAATTCAACAGAAACAGGATCGGGCAGCACCAGGTTTAAAAGGATAGATAAACATCCACGTTGCAATCCGCCATGATTAGTTGAAATCACAAGCGAAGCAAGCTCATTAAATTGATTATCAGTAAACCATTCAGGCTTTCTTTCACTTATTTTCTGACAAGCCCAGGCAGCCCGCCATGCAACCGTCTCCTCTGGAACAAAAATTAGATGATAAACCTGGTCAAAGTCATGAGGTTTAGCGAAAATTTGTTGAACCAGATGATCTACAAAATGTTTAGAAAGCGGACGAGAAAGATGTTCCGTATAATCCATAATTCTTCAACTAACTTATGGTCGCTGATTTGGGAGATTTACTATTAAAACCATCATCTGAATATAATATCCACAATTACCTCTGCTCCGACTTGTTTATTCAGCGATTTTTTAATCTCCTCACGCGAAAGAAATAAGTCATGGCGCAAAACTGAAGAAGTAAGACTTACATAAAGGACTCTGTTTTTTATGCTTAAATCAGATGTATATTGCACAATATTCTTCCCGAGAACCAATGGCCAAGCATCTACCAGCCGTTTTTCATTCAACGGCTGATCTAAATGCTGTTCCCGCAATACCTGACGGATAACGTCACTCAGCAATTCTGTATTTTTTTTACGCATGATTTAAAGTTATGTAAGTGTATATCGGATCAAAACAAAAGTCCATTTATCTTTAAAAAGTAAAACATCCTATCTTAATTTTAAAAGTTGTCCAGATTTAGATCCTTCTGTAAAAGCCATATTATTCAATTTATACAGGCTTACAATTTTAATTCCATAATCTTGCGAAATGCTATGCATAGACTCGCCGGGTTGTACTACATGAGTGAGATTTTCTTTGGGCGCTTTATCTCGTTTTAAATCAATAAAAACACGCGTTCCCGGATTTAGTTCAGTGGAGGAATTTATTTCATTATACCCTCTAAGGCGCTCTTCTGTCATATTAAACTCAGCAGCAATGGTTGCATAGGTATCTCCGGGCAATGAGTTAACAAACTTCACTTTATTCACTTTCACAACCAGATGAGTCACCATTGCGGAAATAGTTCCCATCGAAGCATAATTTTCATTTTTACTCAATTTAGTCTTTGAGTTCTTTTCGACAATAAAGTTATTTGAAGAATTCTCGCCTAAATCGTATTGATGCAAATTATAATTTTCAATTATAGAAATAAGTTTATAAGCATAAGCCGGATCAGTAGCATAGCCTGCACTTTTCAAACCATAAGCCCAACCTTCATAATCTGTGGGATTCAGTTTAAATAAAAACGCATAACGACTCCTGCTTTTCAGAAAAACAGCATGATCCTCATATGAGTCTAATACCTGATCATATTTGCGAAAACATTCTCCCTTTTTATCATCATCATGATAAATTTTTTCACCGTTCCAGTCATTACATTTTATTCCGAAATGATTATTCGACTCTTTTGCAAAAGAACTTTGACCAGCACCCGATTCTAATAAACCCTGAGCTAAAATGATACTTGCAGGAATTCCATGTTCTTTTTGTTGCCTCTCAGCCACTTGATAGTATTGGTCAATATATGAAACATAAGCTCGATTCCGTGTTTGAGCAAAAGCCAACACATTAACAAACAACAAAGTGTATAAAATTCTGGATCTGAGACTAATTATCATTCTTCAAATATGTATTGTTTTATTTTGCTACAAAATTAAAACTATTTAATCAAAATGACGAGTATGATTGTATAATTTTATAATTTTGTACCAATTCGGTCAAAATAGTTAGCCTGCATAATGTGTTTGTTATTTTTTATCAATCAAACAATCTGCAATTAACCTAGCGAACAAAAACAGAACTAATCCAAGCATATAAACTAATAAAATATACTTTTCAACTAAATTTATGATAAAAAAAACTATAGAAACTAACGTTTCAATTTATAATTTTGAAGAATTAGATGAATCTCAAAAAAGACTCATAAACAAAGCAAAAGAACAAGTAAATAAAGCATATGCACCCTATTCTGAATTTCATGTAGGAGCTGCCGTAGAACTTGAAAATGGTGAAATATTTGCGGCAAGTAATCAAGAAAATTCAGCTTATCCTTCCGGACTTTGTGCCGAAAGAGTAGCTATGTTTTTTGCTAATGCTCAATATCCGGACATTCCTGTCCGGATGCTGGCAATTGCAGCTTTGACAAGTGGAAGTTTCCTCGCCGAACCTATCACTCCTTGTGGCTCATGCCGCCAGGTTTTACTTGAAACTGAAATGCGTTTTGAAAAAAATATCAAAGTTCTTCTATACGGAACTAATCATGTTTTTGAAATAGACAATGTGAAACAACTGTTAACGTTATGCTTTGAAAAAAACAGTCTTAATCGCTAGTTTGCTAGCAAATCATTCATTTCAATTGCAAAAACAAGTGTTTTTTCAAAAAAAATAACTATATTGCGAACGCAAATAAAGCGGGAATGAATTAGTTCTTTCTTTTTAATTTGGAAATCAGTGAATTAATGAAAAAGACAGAAATTAGAATTGAATATCAACTTAAAACTGCGTCAGTAAATATTCTTTGGAACTCGATTAGCACAGCACTAGGACTTACAGAATGGTTTGCCGATGGAGTGACCGTAAACGACACCGAATACACTTTCAGTTGGGAAAAAAATGAACAAGTAGCATTTTTGGTTCAAACAAAGCCGAATGTTAGTGTCCGCTTTCAGTGGGAAGAAGATTTAGATACCGAATACTACTTTGAATTAAAAATTGATATTTTAGAAGTTACAGGGGGGTTAGCGCTTATAATTACTGACTTTGCTGAAAAAGGGGATGATGAGGATTTAATTTTGCTTTGGAATAAACAAATTGAAGTATTGCGTAGAAAAACAGGAATATAGTTAGTTATCTAACACTATTGCAAAAATATAAAACCATTTAGCCTTGAGACTAAATGGTTTTTTTCATATTCAAACAGTCTTGAGCTTATACATTAAACTAATTTCATAAATCAAACACTTGATTATTGAACTTTTTCCTGTAATTTTGTTGCTCCAAAAAAACTTAGCATGTTTCATTTAAGAAAAATAGATACCTATATATTTAAACGTTTTTTTACGCTATTTTTGATGACTTTCCTCATCTGCATTTTCATTTTGTTGATGCAATTTTTATGGAAACATGTTACTGAATTAGTTGGAAAAGGGATTGGCTGGTCAGTGCTGTCCGAGTTTTTTATTTATGCTATTTTCTCTATAGTCCCCATGGCTTTACCATTAGCGGTACTACTCGCTTCATTAATGACTTTCGGAAATCTGGGTGAGAATTTTGAGTTGACTGCAATGAAAGCAGCCGGGATTTCTCTTTTCCGCATTATGCGTCCATTAATTATATTTATATCATTTCTTTGTGTGGGTGCCTTTTACTTTTCCAATTACGTCTTACCTATTTCACAAACAAAACTGTGGACATTAATATTCTCACTCAGGCAAAAATCGCCCGAATTCGACATCCCAGTTGGTGAATTTTATTCAGGCATAAATGGGGTAAATCTTTATGTAAGAGGAAAAGAAAATCATTTATTAAAAGACTTGATGATTTACGATTTTTCGGGAGGATTTGAAAATGCGAGTGTAACTGTTGCCGATTCAGGAAGAGTTCAATTCACCAAAGACAATAAATATCTTTTACTTTCACTGTATGACGGAGAAAGTTTCGAGAATCTAAAAAACCAGGGACTAAATAATTCATCCTCAAGTATTCCTTATCGAAGAGAGACGTTTAAAAAGAAAGAAATACTCATGGATTTCGATTCTCAATTTACAAGGTTTGACGAATCCGTACTTAAAGATCAACATGTTAGTAAAAATTTCAAACAATTAACGCAATCCATCGATTCGGTAAGCAAACAGGAAGATTTAAAAGGAACGGAGCAAGCTAAAACTCTTGTCAGACAACGTTTCTTAGGTAGAGAGACTTCAAATGGGACTCAACTAAATGATAGTCTGAAGAAGAACAAAAAAGAATTTAATGCCGATTCTTTATTTCTCTCTTTACCACAAGATGCGATGATTAGAGTCAGCAATACCGCTTTAGAAAGAGCCAAAACAATGAAAGATGTTATTGAACTCAACAAAATGATGCTCAGTGAACAAGAGACCTACGTAACCCGTCATGAAATTGAGCGTCACAGAAAGTTCACACTTTCGTTTGCCTGTCTTATATTCTTCTTTATCGGCGCACCTTTGGGAGCTATTATCCGTAAAGGAGGACTAGGGATGCCTGTTGTTATTTCGGTAGTTATGTTCATCATTTATTATATTATCGACAATACGGGTTATAAAATGGTAAAAGAGGGTTTATGGTTATCGTACCAAGGCATGTGGCTTAGCTCGTTCGTATTGCTCCCAATCGGAATCTTTCTGACTTACAAAGCTGTGATTGACGCAACAATAGTTAATACTGATCAATATATCAAAATATGGAACAAACTAAAAACAAGATTTATTTCCATAACAAATAATAAAACTAATTGATTTAAAATGAAATCAACAATAAAACTATCGACTAAGCTCTTATTGATATTCGGGACGGAAAATTTGTAATCGTAGTAGATGACGAAGACCGTGAAAATGAAGGTGATTTTATATGCGCAGCAGAAAAAATCACAGCAGACATGGTTAACTTTATGGTAACACATGGGCGTGGAGTAGTTTGTGCACCTCTTTCCGAAGAACGTTGCGATGAACTGGAACTCGACATGCAAGTGGATAAAAATACATCCATGCATTCAACTCCTTTCACTGTAAGTGTAGACCTACTGGAAGGTTGTACAACGGGAGTTTCGGCTGCAGATCGTGCAGCTACATTGCGCGCTTTAGCCAATCCAATTTCACAGCCAGATACTTTCGGGCGCCCTGGACACATTTTTCCACTTAGGGCAAAGGCAAAAGGAGTTCTACGTCGCGCAGGACATACTGAAGCAGCAGTAGATTTGGCCCGACTAGCAGGTTTATATCCTGCCGGAACATTAATTGAAATCATGAATGAAGATGGTACCATGGCGCGTATGCCTCAATTGATGAAAATAGCCGATAAGTTCAGTCTGAAAATAATCACTATCAAAGATTTGATTGCTTACCGACTAAAAACCGAATCTTTGGTAGAAATGGGGGAAAAAGTAAACATGCCGACTAAATACGGAGATTTCAAGTTAATCCCTTTCCGCCAACTTTCAAACGGCATGGAACACGTGGTACTGATAAAAGGAGAATGGGAAAAAGACGAACCTATTCTTGTGCGGGTTCATTCTTCTTGCATAACCGGCGATATTTTTGGATCATTGCGGTGCGAATGCGGTGACCAGCTTCATAAAGCCATGCAATTAATCGAAAAAGAAGGGAAAGGCGTAATTGTTTATATGAATCAGGAAGGACGTGGTATCGGATTGATGAATAAAATGAGAGCTTACAAATTACAAGAAGAAGGAATGGACACTGTCGATGCCAATCTTCATTTAGGATTTAATGCCGACGAACGCGATTACGGAGTAGGCGCACAAATATTGCGTGAGATTGGCGTTACAAAATTCCGCCTGATGTCAAACAATCCGGTAAAACGAATAGGTTTGGAAGCTTACGGTTTGTCTATTGTTGAAAATGTGCCTCTTGAAATCGAGCCAAATAAATACAATGCATTTTATATGCAAACAAAAAAAAACCGCATGGGACATAATCTTAAGTACGTAAAAGGAAAAGAAGAGTAACTTTTAATTGAACACTCCGTATTGAAATAATTCATTAGAATCAATATATTTTTATATGAAAACCGCATTAGTCACAGGAGCAACATCAGGTTTCGGACGTTCCATAGCACTGCGTTTAGCCAGATTAGGATACAATCTTATCATCACTGGTCGACGAGTTGAACGTTTAGAAATATTAACAAAGGAATTGCAGGACAACAATTCGATTAAAGTGTTGCCACTTTGTTTTGATATTCGCAGCAACGATACTTGCACAAAAGCTATTCAATCATTGCCTGCTGATTTTAAACAAATAGATTTATTAATCAACAATGCAGGTCTTGCCGCCGGAGCTTCGCCGTTTCAGGATAGTGATTTGGCTGACTTTGATCAAATGATCGACACCAATGTAAAAGGATTACTTTATATAACAAAGTTGATAGTTCCAGGAATGATACAACAAAAATCAGGACATATCATCAACCTTTCATCTATTGCCTGTATAGAAGTATACCCAAGCGGCAACGTCTATTGCGCAACCAAACATGCTGTAAATGCTATTACTAAAGGGTTACGCATTGATTTGGTAAAATATGGAATAAAAGTAAGCTCCGTATCGCCGGGAATGGCTGAGACCGAATTTTCTACTATACGTTACCATGGTAATGAAGAAAAAGCAAAAGCGGTATATGCAGGGCTTACGCCACTGAATGCTGAAGATATTGCCGATGCAGTAGAATTCATCGTCACACGACCTGCTCACGTAAGTATTAACGATATCCAAATCAACCCATCGCAACAAGCAAACACGTATATTGCACATCGAAATACAATTTAATATGAATTAAATTAGCAGGAAAGCCACTTAATAGCAAGATTTTTTGAATAGTAATAACATTATTTAAAAAAATAACCCTATTTTTGTCTCTGAATTTTTTTGCTGTTGTACTATTAGATTTCTTGTAATAAATACGATACAAAAGTCACTAAAACAAATATTGAAAAATGAGCCCACTTGATTTAGACAAGGATTCCGAAATCGTTCCAAGCGAAAATACTGAAGTTACAAAAGAAACGGAAACAATTGAAACTATGGAAGTAACAGAAGCACCAGAGATTATTTCAACTGCTTCGGAAACAGTTGAAACAGCAACAGATGAAATAACCGAACCCAGCTTGGAAACAGTCGTAGAAGTAAAACCAGCGAAACACGATTACAGCGTAAACACAAAGGCGGAACTGGTTGACACACTCAAAGAGCTTATCGGTCAAGAAGTGAATAGTGTTAAAGATGATGTGGAAATCATCAAACAATTCTTTTACAAAAAAATCAAAATCGAAATTGAGGAACTAAAAAAAGCTTTTATTGAAGATGGTGGTGAAGAACTTGATTTTCTGGCTCCAAAAGATGAATTAGAAGAGAAATTCAAATCATTATTAAATGAATTTCGTATCAAAAAATCATCCCTGATGGCTCAGATTGAAAAAGATAAAGAAGCCAATTTACTTCAGAAACAACACATATTGGGGCAAATGAAAGCGTTGGTCGATAGTAATGATGATGTTTCAGTCCATATTAACGAGTTTCGTGCTTTACAACAAAAATGGAAAAACATAGGACAAGTACCAGCAAGTGCTTCGACCGAATTGTGGAAACAATATAATCTTTATCAGGAATCATTCTGGGATCTGATAAAAATAAATAATGAACTTCGGGAATATGATTTCAAGAAGAATCTTGAATTGAAAAACTCACTTTGCGAAGCAGCGGAAAAACTGGCCAATGAAGATGATGTCATTTCGGCTTTTCAACAACTTCAGAAACTACACGAAGAATGGCATGAATTAGGTCCGGTAGCACGTGATCTACGTGAACAGACCTGGAATAGATTCAAAGAAGCGTCTACAGCTATCAACAAAAAACATCAATCGTATTTTGATGATATCCGCAAACTGGAAGAAGAAAACTACGAAACTAAAAATGTTTTATGTGAAGCAATTGAAGCTTTTGATTTTAGTAATTTTAAGAGTTATAAAGCCTGGGATGATGGAACTAAAACCATATTAACCTGGCAAGAAGAATGGAGATCAATCGGATATGCGCCACGCAAGGTGAATCAGAAACTATTTGATCGTTATCGTAAAGCCTGTGATGCATTTTTTACAGCTAAAGCGGAGTTTTATAAAGCAAGCAAAACTGAATTAGCTCAAAACGCAGAAAAGAAAAGAGCCTTATGCGAAAAAGCGGAAGAGCTCAAAGACAGTACAGAGTGGAAAGAAACTAGTAGTAAACTGATTCAGCTTCAAAAAGAATGGAAAAACATTGGTTTCGTTCCGAAAAAAGAATCCGACGAACTTTGGAAACGCTTTATTTCGGCTTGCGATTATTTCTTTGAACAAAAAAATAAAAGTACATCCGGTCAACGGACTTCAGAGGCGGAAAACCTGATTAAGAAAAAAGAACTGATTGTCCAAATTGCAGCTTTTGAAAAAACTGATAATCCGAGTGAATCACTTGCAGCTTTGCGTACTATCATGGCTCAATGGAATGCTATAGGTCACGTTCCTTTCAAAGATAAAGATAAAATCTATAAAGAATACCGGGATGCGGTAGATAAACAATTTGAAGTCCTAAATATTGATGCTTCGGATCGTCGGATGGATTCATTCCGCAACAATTTGAAAGACATGAGTGCAAAAGGTGAAAACAAGCTGTACCGCGAACGTGAAAAAATGATGCGTACTTACGAACACCTGAAATCGGAAATCGCCACTTACGAGAACAATATCGGATTTTTCTCTTCGTCATCGAAAAAAGGTGGTGGATTAATCAAGGAAATGGAACGTAAAATTGAAACTTTGAAAGAAGAAAGTAAATTGATAGAACAAAAAATTAATCTCATCGATGAAAATATCGAGTAGAATTTCGAAATAAAAAAGATCCTCTAATATAACTTTTGAAAAGTTATATTAGAGGATCTTTTTTATCAAATATAACAGTCAATGTCTGTTACATTCCGTATTTCGTACATTTTTAGTTTCTATATATAGAACGCCCCCCAAGTTAATGTTCACCCTAGATTGTCTGAATAAACCGATATATTACGACAATAGCGTGCAGCAAAAAACATCTTCAACAAATCCATGAGTGCCACCCTGAAAATGAATCACCCCACCATCAATATGATTATGGGACTCACTTAGAAACATAAATCGGAAAATATTATTAGATAAAACATCTCTGTTTTTTACAAAGAAACCAAATGATCAGATACCAACATGAAAAGATTCTCTAATCCACCGTGTTTACTGTCCTTTGTCAAAACAAAGATACGTTTAGAAACCGAAAAAGTATAATCGAATCGGTATGGCACGAAGAAGAATCGAAGTTAAAGGAAGGCAAATCAAACTGGCGCGTTATCATAATAAACCAAGCCGACCTGATTGAAACCAATTTCAATCAGGTCGGTTGATCTTTGAGAGCTTTTATTTTATTCAAACATATTTCTGAAATGTGAGAAGAAATTGCGTGAAGCTGCAGCATTTGGTTTTACATTATCGGATTTCCCGAGTTTTTCCATTGCAGTTTTTTCTTCTTTATTCAGATTTTCGGGTATATAGACGCCAATATTGACGAGCAAATCACCGGTTCCATACCGGTTTACACTAGGTAAACCTTTTCCACGCAGGCGTAATACTTTACCTGGTTGTGTTCCCGGGGCAATAGTTACTTTTACTTTTCCTTCCACGGTAGGTACTTCCATCGAACCACCTAAGGTAGCCAGAGGAACAGTAAGCAGGAGGTTATATATTAAATCGTTTTCATCGCGAATCAATTCCGGATGTGCTTCTTCTTCTACCAGCACCAATAAGTCACCGTTTGCCCCTCCCCTACGCGCTGCATTTCCTTTTCCACTCATAGATAATTGCATACCTTCCATTACCCCAGCCGGAATATTGATAGTGATCACTTCATCCTCGCGTACAATGCCCTCACCGCTACAATGCGTACATTTCTCCTTTATGATTTTGCCATCACCACCACAGGTAGGACACTCTACAGCCGTTTGCATCTGGCCCAGAATAGTATTTTGGACCCGAGTTACACGCCCCTGACCGTTACAAGTAGAACAGGTAGTGGTTGCAGATCCGTTAGCAGCTCCCGAACCATTGCAATGCGAGCAGGAAACATATTTTTTTACCTTGATTTTCTTTTCAACCCCCGAGGCTATTTCGGCCAGCGTAAGTTTTACTTTCACGCGTAAATCAGAGCCACGGCGCACTCGTTGTCCACCGCCACGCTGACTTCCGCCAAATCCGCCGAATCCACCAAAATGACCGCCGAATATGTCACCAAAGTGAGAGAAAATATCTTCCATATTCATGTCTCCACCACCAAATCCACCTCCGGCAGCACCACCCAATCCGGCATGTCCATACTGATCATAACGCTGACGTTTGTCTGGATCACTCAGTACCTCATATGCTTCGGCAGCCTCCTTAAAATTTTCTTCGGACTGTTTATCACCCGGATTTTTATCGGGATGAAATTGAATTGCTTTTTTGCGGTAAGCTTTTTTTATTTCGTCGGCTGAAGCTGTTTTTGATACTCCAAGTATTTCGTAAAAATCTCTTTTGGCCATTTCTTTATCGTGTAATTATTGAATTGTATAATTGTGAAAAATATCAACAACGGCTAACTTCTAACGGTTAACTGATCATTGTCAACTGTCTTTATTCTCCGACTACCACTTTTGAGAAGCGAATCACTTTTTCATTCAACGTATACCCTTTCGAAACACAGTCCACGATTTTGCCTTTCAGATCTTCTGTTGGAGCCGGGAAAGTGGTAATTGCCTCATGAAACTCAGTATCAAAAGCTACGTTTTCAGTAGGAATGGCTTTCACACCATTTTGGAGTAAAAATGCAATAAATTTGGAATAAATCAGGTCCACACCATCTTTCACAGCCTGCACATCTTCCGATGTCTCCATTGCTTTCAGTCCACGCTCAAAATCGTCGACCAACGGAAGCATATCCACCAATACTTTTTCACTGGCAGTTTTCAACAAATCCATCCGTTCTTTCATGGTCCGTTTCCGGTAGTTATCGAACTCAGCCATCAAACGAAGATTTTTATCATTCAATTCGGTACATTTCTGTGCCATCAATTCCATTTCATCAACAATTTGTTCTGCGGCGTCATCAGTAGTTTCATTTGCCTGCGTTGCTTCACTAGTTTCACAGTCTTCCTTTACTTCCGGATTTTCGTCAATATGCTTTTGTTTCTTCATATTACAGCTAATATTTATGCTTAATTAATTTATTTCAATCCAATCTATTTTCCAATTTCTTCTATTTTTAGGTTTCAATTACAAACGACACAAAAGATCACAAAGTAAAATAGTTTAGTATTAAAGCTTTGCAAAACTCAGCGACCTTAGAAATCAAAAGAGACTAAAATATATTGATCTAAAGACGGGCAATTCAGGACAATAATTTTGCCAAAGCCCACTAATTCCGTTTTTGGCAGAGGCTGGGTGGCAGAATGGCAGAAATAATAAAGTCAGATCAACTATTCAGGGACAAAATGTATGAAAACAGATTTAACGTGTCAGCATAAACTTAAAGCTCACACCAAAGTTGGATGAAGAAACTGGATAAGATGTTGAAATAAGTGGAACGCTCGATTGCCTATCGTAGAATAATTGAATATTAAGTTTTGAACTAAACACATAATCAGCAGTGACTTTTGTCGTTAGAACCTTATTTCCACTCGAAGTCTGAGTTACATCTTCATCTATTTTTCGTAGCAAGGTTTTAATATCTTTATAAGAAAAGTCAGCACTTAACTTCAAATCATTCTTAACTTTCGTCTGTTTATCATTTTTCAACCTTAAAATAACATCAAAGTCTTTCAGTAAATAACCAACTCCAATAACATATTCGTTACTCCCGGTTTCAATTAATTGTGTACTCGAAAGATTCAACACCATGGTCCGTTGTTTTCTAAATTCAATTTTACCTGTCATGCTGTTTTTCATCGCAACATTAATTCCAAGCAACGGGACAAATTGTTCGGAAAGAGACACATCAGAAATATCATAAGCCGAAGACGGAATAGCTTTGCTTGCATCTTGAACATCACTAACGTAACCATATGCCGAATTATCGCCATTCACTCCAACCCAGCTAGAAAAAGAAGTATAAGAACCAATACTGTATATACAAGTATAAGCATGAGTTAGACTGACGGATTTAAAATGACTTTTTACCCATGGAATATTGGACAATCCATCATAACTTATTCGCCAGTTAGGTAAAACGCTCAACAGTGAAAGGAATGGGTTAGTTGACATTGAATTAACATCACGCCCAGTATAAGCAGACAAGAAAGCGGGAATCAATACATCGGCTGAATTTATGGTATATGCCCCGTTGCTAGCATCATACGTTTTTCCTGCCAAATTGCTGTTTATATTTGTTTTAAATAAATTAGTATTTGGGTATTTAGTTCCGACTAAACCGGCATTTAGTCGATCCGCTATTATTTGACGATTAGCCAAAAATTTAGTAAACAGTTCCGAATTATAATTGTTACTTGCAGTACCCATCGACTTAAACGAGGTAGCTAATGCAACAAGTGTCATGTTGTAACTTCCGCTATAAGTTTGTGGCATGCCGTCAAACATATATTGTGTACTAGTATTTTTAGTTTGATAACGTTTCGCATTTAAGTCTATCTTGAAACCTGGAATTGGTTCAAGAGACATTTTCACATCTAAATCGGAAGTAAATGCATAAGTGGCAGGAGTTACCACTGAATCGTTCACAACCAACCAGTCTTTATTGATATGCTTAATGGTATTTGCATCTGTGAAACCAAAAACAAAATCAAAACCAGGGGCATAAGTTCCATTCACGGTTTCCTGACCCAGAAAATTAGGTTGATACTTAAACCCGGGCAGCACCATGCTGTTCGATTGATGATAAGTGAACGAAGCACGCCGAACCATCATCAGAGTTCGAGCCACAAAATCAATAGTCGTTTTTGCATTTGACTGAATATTAGGATCCAAAGTTACGAGCGTTATAAGAAGACTGTCTGATTTTGTGGCAGGTAAAAGTTCGATGGTGGTTGCATTTTTCACCTTATAATTAACGGGCACAATTTTGCCATTTTTATCTACGGCCAAAAGTTTTAGTTTTTCACTACCCAAACGGTGATTGATAATAAATGGTTTGTTTTTCTCAATATTTGCACGTTGTGTATAGGTTCGCGATTGAAACTTTGGTTTTCCCAGCGTAGATTGCGAGCCAAAACGTCGGTTTACATCTTTCAGGTATTTAGATTTATTATACAAAGTTTCAAAGTTAAACTGGCCATCAAGCTGCCAAGCTCCAAGGCTAGTGGCAACATTTCCTACACTCGTCCCATCGCTAGCAGCTGATGTAAGGTTCCAAGTATAATTAGAATTATAAGTTGCAGTAGAATTAATCCAGTCTAACATTGGGAACTTATCCAGAGGTAATTTCCATGATGCAGTAAAAACCTGCTGATAGGAATAAGGTGTTCCCAATTTTTTTATACTCGACCAAACTGAGTCACGCCACGATTCATAATATTGCTTACCCATTTCAGGGGTATAGTATGGTTCAATTATACTCGCATTCATGGCTGTCTGCAAACTCAGTTTAATAGACTTAGTCATATCATAAACAATATTGAACTGACGATTCCACATAAAACTTTTACTGAAAGTCAATTCAGAAGAAGAAGTTCCTGTTAAATCGCGAAGCTTAGTCTGAGAATATTGCCGATCCATATCAGAACTCATAGTTATTGAACTTGGAAGATAATTAAAATTGAAATCTTTAATTATTTTCAAGATAGGACTATTCAATACTTTTACTTTTTTAAAAGGTTCAACCGGTTTAGGATTAAAAGAGAAACTATAATCAATTGATGCCTTCTGCTCTTTGGTCATATTTTGTTCTACCTCAGGATCATGTTCATTAGATTCTGTATAGGCATAACTTACGGTTACATTCGCCGGATCATAAAATTGCGGTGTTTTGCTTTTAATATTAAGCTTTGCACCGGTAATATTAAAACTCTTTGTTGTAGTAACTGTTTGCGATAACTGTTTAAGAGAATCTTTTGCAGACTGAGTGTTTAAAGATTTCAAAGCATCAGAGAGCAAAATATCCTCATCATACGGATTGTATTTAGGTGAAGTTGTTTCATTCGAATATGAAAAATAAGCAGGAATTTTCAATCGGGCCTTTTCTGGAAAAAAACGACCCAACTCCAGAGATGTAGCAAAATTCATTTGATACAAATTGTCCAGCCGCCTGCTGGCAACAGTACTTTCAAGACTTCCATAACCTGCAGTTTCAACCCTTCCTGATAAATTCATGGTTCCAACATCTGACAATCCGACAGCCAGATTAGCCATAGCTGCCCAACCACCAGAGTCATCGTATTTTGACATGCGCAATTCATCTACCCAAATTTCACCTGATTTTGTGGAACTAGCTACATTTCTAACTCCAATCATAATATTCTCAACATCCGAGATGGTTGGATTTCCAACAACAGTAATCTTATTTAATGGTTTATCCGGATCATATACAACAAATGGGATCAGATTTGACACATTAGGTGTATTACTTTGCTTAGCTACATTTCGTTTCAATTTGGCATTAGTCAATACTGTGAATGGGAAGTCAAACATATTTGCCGGATACCACACTGTTTGCTGATCAGTAAGCTTATTACTAGAATAAATACCTGCCGGTGTGAGAGCTAACGGAATTTCATACTCATAATAGTTATTTACCAAATCAGACCCCAAACGAATAAAACACGTCAATTCGCCATTTTTTAGATTATAGGCATCATCAGTCTGCTTTTCGGCATGAACAAACATTTGTAAACGTTTGTACTGACGCATATCGTAAGAAGTGTTTTTATATACTCCACGCGCATCAGTCGAAGCCAAATTATTTACGCTCAAAACCATCGATTGTTCATCTTCTTGTATCAACTGGGTTTGTCCCGGATCAGTTTGGCGTGTTACCCCCGGAGGTAAAATATAATTCACCGGAGTTTTGTTCCCATTTTCTTCTATACTTACTGCCTGAACATCCAACGAACCAGTTGAAGCTGGAATAGTAGTACTATTAGCCGCATATAAAGCTTGAGTATAACTCCGCCATTCTCCACGAACCAAATCAAGTGTAGCCAAACGTAGATGAGCTTCTTTATCAAAGTTTGTCAGGAACATACGGATAAATCGGATAGATTTAAAATTACTTATATTCCCTATTTTATCATCATACTGACGAATCGGAATTTTAAATTGATACCAGGTGACTTTTTCTGTTCCATTTTTTACCTCAATATCATTCGTAATGGCATCAGTTATATAATTCGAACCGACTTTCATTGAATTTTTATTAATACGAACATGATACTGATAATATTTTTCATATTCATTCATAGTATTATCTCCATTGACATCCTCTCCATCAGGAATAGAGGTTGCTGATGTTGAATATGATTCGGTCACAGTACTGGCATCCGGCGAATTACCATCAGGGCCATTATAATGTTTATAACGGGTCAGAATATCCAATTGTTCTGTATCATAATCCGAACCTCGATAAAAGTGATAATTATCACCGGCAGGATCTTCAACAGGCGAGAATGGATCCGCTTTCATCTTTGTGAGTGCATCTGATGTTACCTTCGCTTTTACTTTATCAACATAATCTTTATAAGTAGGAAAAACAAATTCATCGGTAGTAGAGAGTCCGTCCAAACCCACATCCTGTTTCTGTCGTGCTCCATCAGTATTATCAAAGGCATTAACCGTTGATTGAGTTACAGGAATTCGTCCCCAGTTAGTTGTTGTTACCTTAGTCAGATCACCATCTATAGGTAAACCATTTTCAAAGAACTTCTTTCCATCTTTTAATACATCTTCGCTAATATCACCAAGGTTAAAGTATAAATCACCAGTTTTATCCTCACCCATTCCACCATTTACATACGGATCCATCATCCAGAATTCTATATACTCGATATTAGATGTTTCAAAATCGGAAGCATCCAGTTTTCGCAGAACTCCACCCCAACGGTTAGTTGGATTTGCCAATGTTCCGTCTGAATTCATTCCATCAACATCCAGATTATATGGTCCACGTTCAGTGGGATAAAATGATAAATTTAAAACAGAAATTCGAGAAGATTGTGTAGCTAATGTCTCTTTGTTAGGAAATATTTCTTGTTGCAGAATATCACGAGTCAAATGATTATATTTTAGATCTGAATTATTTCGAATATAACTTGGATTCGAGCTACTACTACTATTATTAAAAATAGGATCAATAGTATACCAGGAAAATAAAGCCCTGTTCTTACCATACTTTACATCATTGCTTAATTTTGATTCTGTAAATGTAGATGGTGTACTTGCCAAATACCAACTGGTTGGATAATGAATATCAATAGATGTTTGAGTAGATTCAAAATCATCTATATAAGCCAAGCCTGCCGTTGTACTCGACTGCCCCGGTATTAATTGGGCATATTCAGCATTTAATGCAACTGTTGAAGGTTTGGTTGCATTCACAAATGGCAGGACATTCAGCATATTTGTCAAAAGCCGCGACTCTGTTTTCCATGAAGTATTTACTCCCCATATAGTATTCGAAATTGCCTCGCTTCCTACATTAACTTTAGTTGTTAATGGAGTTTCAGAAAGGTGCATAATTGTTCCACCCAAACTAAAATCTTTATTAAATTTATATTCAAGATGAGTTCCGAATAAAGTTTTTCGTTGCATGCTATAGGTAGATTGATTTTCCAAATTTACACTGATACTGGTTCCCGCTGCAATAATTGACTTATTAAGAATCGTCACTGTTCCCATAGTATAATCAACCGTGTAATCTGTATTTTCAACCAAGGTAACTCCTCCAGCCGTTACTGTAACCGAGCCACGGGGAACGTTCGTAGCATTAAGCTTTATCTCAGTACCCGATGACCCTTTATATACACCAACCAATCGAAATTTATTTTTTTCACTGAATCCCTGGGCAACAACCAAAGTTGAATCGTATAATTCCTGATAAACATACTTATTCGCAATAGTATTATCACCAATTTGTGCTTTTAAGTGCGAACCGAATGGCTCTAAAACTGGGAAAACAATACGCCCCGTAGATGATTGTACCGTATACCCATCCACATAGTCAAATTTGCCATCTGGATTAGCAGCATTCTTTGTGTCTAATCGGTCAAGATTCATCACCCTTAGCAGAAGTTTATTTTTAATTTTCCCTTCAGATAAATACTGCACATCTGTGCCTACAGAATCATTTCGATATACAATATCCAATTTAAAATTAGTAGACTGAAGCTGAAGTGCACCTAAATCATAGACATTCTTCATCATCAAATTCCATGATGCCAGCTGAGGAGACTGAGTAGTTCCTTTCAAAAGTTTCACAACCAAAGTTTTAGGAGCAACAATAGGATCTGTAGAGAATTCACCTACCTGATAAACTTGCCCCCCACAGGTATATTCATAAGCCACACCTAATACCTCGTCTGAATTCAATGTCGTCTTTAACGAGATAAAACCCAAATTAGGACTAAAAGTATATTCAGAAGCATCTAATTTACGTGCACTTTCTATCTTTTCATAATCTTCACCACCAGTAAAGCTATTAGGCAACATACTATATTTATCTGATAAAAGCTTATTCGTCTGTTGAATATCCCGAATTCCGTCAATAGCTATAATCTCATTATACAATGAGTTTGCCTTATTCGAAGGAAGTTTTGATGCCGATGTCACTGTCCAGTGATTATTATCAATTTTATCTGTTTCAGCCAAATCCATAAAAGCCACAATATTTCGTGCATTATCATAAGTTCCTCGCTTATTAGTTACCCACACCTCAACACGATTAACCGTTATACCGGAAGAAACATTAGGAAGTTTACTCATTGATTTTTCATAATTATCCCGAAAATAGTGAGATAGAAAGAAGTGCCGGTTATTATCATAACTGTCCGCAGCTATATCAAATTTGGTAGTTTGAACTCCACCTTTTGAACTAACCGTCTGCGTTTGCGATTCTTGCTGCGAGGCAACAGCTAAAATATTTAATCTTCCAAACTGCAATTCTGTTTTAATTCCAAACAAAGCCGTACTTCCGGAAATTAATGAACTATTGAGTGGCATGCTAACATTACCAGCTTCAATACTTTTTATAATATCATCCTCTTTACCTTTATAGGCCAGTTTCACCATTTTCTGATCAAAGTCAAAGCTGGATTCGGTATTATAATTCAATCCAAAATTCACTTTATCTCCTACATTCCCGTTAACATTTAACTGAATCTTCTCATTAAAATCAAGAATATTTGATTTTCGCATTTGCTCCGTTAATGCCGGATTTTCCACCTTATTAGTTTTATATCCAAAAACAAGCTCCGCCGAACCTTGAGTTTTTATTTGCACACCACCGGGGCCGAAAACTTTATCAGCTGCGCCTATATTGAATTTCAAATCAGATTTTGAATATTTATCTTCATTATTTACTGCAGCTTTACTATTCTTTTCTTTCCAATAAGCTTGCAAATCCTTCTTGGCAGAATAATTCTGATATTCCTGCTCAGTCATCAAAAAAGGAGTAGCAATCTCGTTGCTACCTACAAAAGTTTTAAATACATAGTTTCCAAATTCGGTATCATATTCCACCACCGACTTAATATTATTCGGCTGCGGAGCATCCATCGGATACTTAATGCTTAAATCTTCATACGTACTTTGATCTATTTTTTTTACAGAAAATTTCGGTTTAATTTGGCGATTTGTATCTACTGGGGTTATTTCAGTTTCGGGAGTTTTTGATTCCACAGCAGCATGTTGACCTCCAGATACAAGTGCATAAGCAGACCCAATAGCGATGCCACAGGAAACAAGAATTGAAACTGTTTTATTTGAAAAAATCATAAATATAAATCGTAATATCTGGTAAATAACCTGCTTTTATCAGGAAATTAAAGACAAACAGTTCACAGATGATACCATCAGTGATTGAAATTACATCATTTTCAATGCTAATTTGATAAGTTGTTCTACTTTTAGCGTTGGTTGTTCTTTCAGAATTCGGTCTACCGTTTTTTGCGAAGCTGCAGCAGCAAAACCAAGCATAACTAAAGCTGAAACAGCCTCTTCTTTCTGTTCTGTTTGTTCATTTGGGATCAAATTCAACAGGTCACTTCCACCCACACCCTTCACGATTTTATCTTTCAAATCCACAATAATTCGCTGTGCTGTTTTAGTTCCAATTCCCTTTATAGCATTCAGTGCCGAGACATTACCAGTTGCAATCATCTCCTGAATTTCCTGAGCTGAATAGGAAGACATAATCATACGAGCCGTATTGGCACCGATACCCGAGACGGAAATTAACAATAAAAACAATTGGCGTTCACTTTGCAAACGAAATCCGTAAAGTACGTGTGCATCCTCGCGAATTGATTCATAAACAAAAAGTTTTGCAGAAGGTTGTTCACCAAGAAATGAAAAAGTAGGTAAAGTTATGTGTACAAAATAACCTATTCCTCTTGTTTCAAGAACAACGTAAGCGGGCGTCAGTTCAGTTATTTCGCCTTTTATATAATCAATCATAGACCTGTGTATGTAGAAGTTATATTCTTAATTTTTCAACTTGCAAATATACTGCTTTTTTATGTGCTTCCCAAATAGTAATATTTCAGGGCTCTCAGCAGTGACACAAGTTAAATGTATAACGTTGGATTAAAAAAAATAGTACTAACGAATTAAAAAATCCTTATAATAAAAGGACTACAACAAAACTTCTCATCAGCTTGTTATATTCAAAAAACAGAAGTAAATAATCAAATTTTAAAATGCCAGAAGTATGAAACGATTCAAGTCTTTCTTCATTATGTTTTTTTGCATCTCGATATTAAGTTACGGGCAATTTAAGCTGTCACCCTTACCATTCAAATACAATGCATTGGAGCCATATATTGACAGTACGACCATGTACATTCATTACAATTTTCATCACACTGCTTATGTAAACAATCTGAATAAAGCATTAGAAAAACATCCCGAGCTCTATAAAAAGGACATTTTAGAACTAATTCAAAAATTAAATGAGCTACCTGCGGATATTCAAACAGCAGTTCGTAATAATGGTGGTGGATTTTATAACCATACTTTTTTCTGGACAATACTGGCTCCTGCCGGCACTGCCGATATGTCAATTAAACTGGAACAGATATTGATTACTAATTTTGGAAGTCTTGATAAATTCAAAGCTGAATTTTAAAAAGCAGCTTTAAATCGGTTTGGATCAGGTTGGGTGTGGCTTATCAAAGAAAACTCGGGTAAGTTACGCATCATCTCCACTCCAAATCAGGATAATCCGCTAATGCCAATGGCAGCAATAAAAGGTAAACCGGTTTTAGCCCTCGATGTATGGGAACATGCTTACTACCTGAAATACCAAAACAAACGGGCTGCTTACGCCAAAGCTTTTTGGAATGTAGTAAACTGGCCTGAAGTAGAAAAACTAATAGAGCAATAATTAATTCAAAAAGCTCCATTATTCTCCCTAAAAAAAATAAAAGTCCTGCGTGCCACGCGGGATTTTTTTTAGGAGTAAAATAGACTTACTAGCGACACATCCATTCTCTCTTTCTAATATCCTAACGAAGACTTTCATCCGTTTAAACACAAATAAGACCTAGCTACGCTACAAGAATAATCCATTTGCTATAAAAATAGTCTAATATTTATACAGATTTCATTCTTTTCAATTATCTTGCGAAAAATTTAAACAGTGTAGTTTTATGGATAAAATTAGTTCTACCGAAGTCCTTGAATGGGCTAAAAGTTTTCTTAGTAAATCAGAAAAAGAGATTACAGATGATGAGTTAAAAGAGCAAAAGAAGTATGCTATCCTCATCCAAAATCCAGGTGACAAAACATTACTTTCAAAAATGCTTGATGAGTCATCACAGATCCACGACAACAAAAAGTTAGCTCTACGGATTAAGATATTGATTAAGCAATATGGTATTCCAAAATTTTTAAGTTCAACCGACGTTTTTCTATTCAAACTATTTACAAGTTTTGGTTATCGCTTTTACTACATTGCCGTACCTATAATCAAATATCGCCTTCGTTTAGATACAGCAAAAGTGATTATCAACGAAAAAGCATCGTTTCTGAATCAACATCTATCGACCCGCAGGGAACAGAAGATCGGGCAAAATGTGAACCTGCTTGGTGAAGTGGTACTGGGCGATGGCGAGGCTGATCATCGTTACAATCATTACCTCGAGGCATTGAAAGATCCGCAAATAAATTACATTTCCATTAAAATATCCGGTATTTATGCTCAGATAAATCCTTTCAACTATGAACAAAACAAAATTGAACTTTGTGAACGGCTGACCCGTATTTACCAACAATCCATCGACTATCCGTATATTGACGAGAGTGGAGTTTCAGGCGCCAAATTTGTCAATCTGGACATGGAAGAATACAAAGATACCGAGCTCACGCTTGATATTTTTAAAACCGTTTTAAGCCTGCCGCAATTTAAAAGCTACTCAGCCGGAATTGTCGTTCAGGCTTATTTGCCCGATGCCTGGAATTTCCAGACTGAATTGCTTGAGTTCGCAAAGAAACGGATAGCCGAAGGTGGCGTTCCATTAAAAATGCGTTTGGTAAAGGGAGCAAACCTTCAAATGGAGTCTATCGTTTCGTCACTCAAAGGTTGGAAAATTCCGGTTCTTCCAACTAAAACAAATGTTGATGCAAACTATCTTCACATTCTCGACCGGGCAATGGAACCCGAAAACACAAAAGCGTTGCACATTGGCGTTGCTTCTCATAACTTCTTCAGCATTGGCTACGCCTATTTATTAAGTACAAAAAATGGCGTTGAAGACGGAGTTACTTTCGAGATGCTGGAAGGTATGGCCAATCACTTACCACGTGTGATGCGAAACCTGGGCAAACAAATTATTCTATACACGCCTGTGGTAAAAAATGAACATTTTCTCAATGCTGTTTCTTATTTGGTACGTCGGCTAGATGAAAACACAGGTAAAGATAACTTCCTGAGCTACTCATTCAACCTCAAGTATGATAGTGAACAATGGAATTTCTTGCAAAAACAATTTCTGGAAGCTTTTGCCATGAAAGACGCTGTAGAAGCAAAACCATTCCGCACACAAGACAGAAATAAAGAGCCGGAAACAACCGACAAAGATTACAACACCTTCCGCAATGAATCGGATACAGACTTTGATTTAAAACCCAACCGACTTTGGGCAGATACTATCCGCACTGAGTGGAAAAAATCGGCAACCGATAAGCCTTATCAGATTCCGGTTCAGATAGGAGAAAAAGAATTAAGTTCGGAAAATAAATACCGCTATATCGACCGCAGTCAGCAGGAAGAGGTGTGTGTTTGCGAAGCAGCATTGTCAAATTTGGAACAAGTAAAAGAAATTCTGACCACGGCCGAAACTGATTCGTCGAACTGGAGAAAAACAACTTTAGACGAGCGGAATATAATACTGCACAAAGCAGCTGATAATTTAGCTAAGAGTCGTGGGCACTTAATTGGTTGCATGTCGGCCATTACAGGTAAAACTTTTGGCGAAGGTGATGTAGAAGTTTCGGAAGCTATCGATTTTTGTCGCTTCTACCCTGTTTCTATGAAAAATTTTATGGAATTGAAATCAGTAGCCATCACGCCCAAAGGAATTGTGCTGGTTATTCCACCCTGGAATTTTCCGTTAGCCATTCCCGTTGGAGGAGTTGCAGCAGCACTTACCGGTGGCAACACCGTAATATTAAAACCCGCTACAGTGGCATTGCCCGTGGCCCGGGAATTTGCCAAATGTTTTTGGGATGCTGGTGTGCCAAAAGATGCGCTGCAGGTAGTCTGCACCGATGGTCGTGAACCATTGAATTATCTGAGTGCGCATCCATCCATCAAACATATTATTCTAACCGGTGGTACCGACACAGCTTTCCGCTTACTCGAAAATAATCCGACTTGTCCGTTATCAGCCGAAACAGGTGGAAAGAATGCCATCATTCTTACATCCAGTGGTGACCGCGATCATGCTATTCAAAACATAGTTACGTCGGCATTCAGCAATGCCGGGCAAAAATGTTCGGCTTGTTCACTGTTATTACTTGAAAAAGAAGTTTACAATGATCCTGACTTCAAAACAAAACTAATAGATGCAGTAACCAGCATGCACACCGGTGGTGTGTGGAACGGCGGTAATGTAGTCGGCCCGATGATTACGAATGAAAACGACAAGCTGCTTTATGCCATCGATCATTTGGAAGAAGGCGAATGGTGGTTGGTGAAACCCGAATTTACTGATGAGAAACGTTATATTCTGAAGCCATGTGTAAAATGGGGCGTAAAACCGGGTAGTTATACATTCAAAAACGAACTTTTTGCGCCGCTATTGGCAGTTGTTTGTATTGATGACCTGCAACAAGGAATCAATCTGGTAAATTCGTCGGAATATGGCTTAACCTCGGGCTTACAAAGTCTGGATGAAGAAGAACAATTATTATGGAAGAACAGCATTGAAGCAGGAAATCTGTATATAAACCGTGGAATTACCGGTGCTATTGTAAACCGCCAACCATTCGGTGGTATGAAGCGATCGGCATTCGGCGGTGGCATTAAAGCCGGTGGACGCAATTACGTTTCGTGTTTTGTAAATATTACTGAAAATGCTCAGGCATCTACCCCGGTAAAAACAACCACCGAATTCAGGGATTTCTCGTCGAAACTGAATGCCGATGAAAATGCCCGTTTCCAAACAGCCGTGGTCAGCTACATTGAAAACATGAAAAACGAGTTTTCGGTGGAAAAAGACATTCACCAATTGATGGGTGAGAAAAACACCTTCCGCTATTTAGCGTTGAGAAGCATTACTTTGAGAGTTCAGCCTACTGATGCAGCAAGCGATATATTTATGATATTGGCTGCAGCTCAGATTGCGAAAACACCGGTTACGTTAAGCATCGATCCGAAAGATCCTAAATTGGAAATGCTGAAATCGTTTACTCAAAAAGAATGGATTTTAGTTGCACAGACGGAAACGGAGTTTTTAAACGGCATAAACGATTACGAACGCATTCGCACTTGCTCCGATCAACTTTCGTCCGAATTTTACCACAAAGCAGCCGTATTGGGCAAATATGTTGCTACGGCGAAACCGCTTGTTGAAGGACGTTTGGAATTGCTTCATTACCTGAAAGAACAAAGCATTGCCTTTGAATATCACCGTTACGGTAGTATTACAGAAGAAGTAAACTAAGAGGAATCAGAAAAAAAAAGAAAAATCACTTTTTCAAAGTATAATGCTTTGGAAAAGTGATTTTTTTATTTCATCATGCGAATCTGTAATTGAAAAATAGTCCGTAGAACTTACATATCCATAGAATAAACAGCTATGTATGTTGATTGTCCGTAGGACATTCACATTTTTCCAGGTTTATCCCCTACGGGAAATAACTCATTATAAATAAAATCTGTATGTAACCCCTAATTCGCATCAATCAATCAATAAAACAATAGACAAACCGGCGAGCCGACTTTGATTTGTTTTCCTGTATTGGTAAGTAAACCGGTTTGAATATTACGTTTAAAGATCACAATGTTATCTGTGGACTGATGGCCTACAAAAACATATTGCCCATCGGGCGTAATAGCAAAGTTACGAGGCATTTTGCCCCCTGTAGGTATTTGTTGTTTAAACCGCAGCTTACCATCTGCAGCCACCGAAAAACAAGTAATGTCATC
>JAATGT010000222.1 GCA_015654525.1 Bacteroidales bacterium | reverse complement strand
TTCCTGATGTTCGTCCACTTCAGGGTCAAAATCTATTTCGGGTTTAATAATATGATACAGAGACATTGGATTACCTTCAGCTTCGGTACGGGCTTCATCAGAATTCAATACATCGTAAGGGCGGGAAGCCACTTTTTCTACTAAATGCTGTGGAGGTCGAATGCCTTTAAACGGTTTGATAATAGCCATAATTGTGATTTTATTATGAGTAGAGCTTCATTGGTTCTTTAAGAGTTACAAATGTACGGAAAATGTTTTAAAAAGAGACGGAAGAATAAAACACAGAAAGGGGGTTAACAAATAATTATTGTCCGGTAAAGAATAGTAGATTCTTCACTTTCTATCGGACAACAATAAATAGTAAAGCCGTATTCTTTAGCCACGAAGTGGCATTGAATAGTCTTTAAGTTGACTTTTCTATTCGCAACTTGTATATACTTTATATAAGTATGTGCCATGAATTGGTTTATATTAGAAAATAATTCTTGACTGCCCCCAACCCCCTAAAAGGGGCTGTTGAGGTGCGATATGCGCAAAAAAAATCAATATTTTCACACGGCAAAAGTCCACTTTAGGGGAACCAACGGTCAGCGACCGAAGGGAGATAATTAGGGGCGGATCAAAATAATATAAACTAATTTCGAGCATGCACTTAAGTTCCAAAATTTAATTACCCTCCCACCTCCGCACCTACCCTTTTCCGATTTTATTTTGCCCCGCCGCCACGGGCGAAAGGAGGTTTTGAAAAAAAAGTGTCGTTCCGCCCCGGGCGATCTGGCATTTATTAAAAATATAGACTATTCGCCCCGGGCGATTGGGCATTCCGTAAAAATAAGTGCCTTCCGCCCCAGGCGATTGTACATTCCTTAAAAATAGAGGTCATCCGCCCGGGGCGATTGTACATTTCTTAAGAATATTGACCGTCCGCCACGGGCGGTTTAGCATTCCTTAAAAATGGAGGCAATCTACCACGGGCGATTGGTATTTTGAGCTAAAAAAGCAGTCGTTTTTTCCAGGCAAATGTATTCCCAAAACATACATATAATATTACACAAGGAATATAGTAATAAAAAATGCTTATTATGGTTAAAGTTTGGGCTTATTTTTCCCATGATTCAAAAACTAAATTTTATCTTTGTGGTGACCAATTGCTATTATTAACTCACAAATTCTATTTATATGAAAGTATCTATCATTCGCGTAAGATTAAGCCACCTCCGCAACAGCGAATACTGCATGTTTGTAAGCCAATTAGTGGCCATTTTCTCAAAATTTAATGCCGAATTACTACACCTGAAAAAAACCTTCGACAGGATCTTAGCCCTGATGCCTGAACTCGACAAAGTGAGAGCTCAGGACCAGGACAGTGAATTCAGCAACCTGATCCACCAGCTGGATGTGCTGCGAGGCCAGATTTTCAATGCACTGGTAAAACAAGTAAAGAACCTGGGAAACTCAGGATTAAAATCATTCACTCCGCAACTGGAGGTGCTAAACAGATTGCTGGATAAACATGGGCGAGACATTTCCGGCGACGGTCAGAATGCAAAAACCAAACGACTGAATGATTTTTTGAGCGACATAACTGCATCACCGGAAATCACAGCCGCCATAGCGGCACTGCACTTAACCCTCTTTGTTGATGAACTGCGAACTGCAAACACCGAATTTGCATCAAAATACATATTGCGTACCGAAACTGAAGCGGAAGCAGAAACGGTAGACACGGATGCCATCCGATCCGAAATGAACGAAGCAATTACAACTTTCTTCGATGCATTCGAGTTGTACAGTCTGGAATACGACGAACTGGATTATGCAACACCGGCTGCGAAAATCAACGAACAAACATCGTACTATAAAACTGAACTGAAAGCCCGCGACACCCGACGCAAGAACGGTAAAAACACGAACTCCGAAGACCCCATTACACCCAAAGCTTGATTTTTGGAGGATGTCTCTGTTTTTTTTATTTGTTTTTGCGTACTAAAAATACCTTGTTGATCTGCTCTCACATAATGGGAACAGGTCGCTCCTACGGAGCTCGTCGGGGAAGTTGGAATTTGGATTTGCTACAAACAGAATGGCTCCTACGGAGCTTCAGCGATCTTGAATTAAAGGTAAACAGCAAACACGCAGACAAACAGCTTGTATTCTATATTTCATAAAACAAACAAAAGTATACAATACACTGATATAACTCCGTAGGAGTATTCTGTTTGTAGAATATCAG
>JAATGT010000037.1 GCA_015654525.1 Bacteroidales bacterium | reverse complement strand
GAAAAAATTCTATACTGTTTACAACGATATCCAAGGGCTTCAGGTTTCGGCGGAGGTTAGGTTAAATGGCCTTAAAATTGGCAGTGTTGATAAAATTGAATTACAGCCGAACAGAAGCATCAGAGTTGATTTTCTGTTGGATAAACATATTAATGTACCCAAAGGCACTGTAGCCCGATTAGCAGCTGCCGATTTGATTTCAGGTACAAAAATACTGAATCTTGAAATGACTAATGACCCAGTTATGATTCCGGAAAATAGTTTGGTCGAAGGAAAGCCAACAGCGGGTATACTCGATAATTTGGGTGATAAAGTTTCGCCTTTGTTCGAAACCGTAAATCATACCGTGGTTTCGTTGGATACGTTGTTGAATACAGTCAATAACATCATTAACGATGATACACGTAAACATCTGAATGCAAGCTTTGCTTCATTGGAAATTGGTTTAAATCAGTTGTCTCTTTTGGCATCGCAGCTAAATGCCCAAAGCGGCGAACTTGCAGGTGTTATCAAAAATGCCAACAGCATTACGGGAAATTTTGCCAGCAATAACGATCATATTAATAAAACGATGAATAATCTGGAAAATTTCTCAACAACACTCAACAATGCCCCCATTCAACAAACGGTGGACGAACTTCACAAAGCCGCAGCAAGCCTTCAAAGCCTTGTAGCTAAGGCCAATGATAGTCAGGGTAGTTTGGGATTGTTAATGAGCGATAAAAGGCTTTATAACAATTTATCTACCACGTTAGGTACGTTGGATACTTTGTTGGGAGATGTAAAAGCGCATCCTGCTAAATATATTAATGTTTCGGTTTTTGGAAGCAAAGCGAGACAGTAAATAGCTCCTTTTACAATACGACAAATGCAGCTTCTTAGAGGCTGCATTTTTATTGTTTCCATCGATATAGAAGAATATCACAGGTTGTACTTTTTAACACTAAAGTTAGTATTAAAAAAATGCAGTTTCTTTTACGGGAAACTGCATTTTTAGTTGGGGGTAGTAAATGTGTTACATCAGATAACCGTTATATTTACTGCATTCAATCCTTTTTTGCCGTTCTTAACTTCAAAGGTTACTTTGTCGTTTTCGCGAAGCTGAAGACCATTAAGATCAGAAACGTGAACGAAAACATCAGGACCTCCGTCGTTTGGTTTAATAAATCCAAATCCCTTGGACTCATTGAAAAATTTAACTGTACCTTCTTGCATTTGAGTTTAAATAAAAAAATGAATAATAACCGAAAATATAAATAATTCAGCAAAAAAGATCATAACTCTCTGAAATTTATCTTAAAATATTTCCCATGCCTTAAAAATACCTATGTTATGGTATTATACTATCGGGTTTAATACCTTTTTGTGTGTCCGTTTTCAGTCATCCATTTTTGATATCGTTGCTTTCGCTCTTCTGCCTCTGAAAAATATTGACGATTATGGATTCTTTCATTGTTAATTATCAAATGGGTATCCTGAAATTGATCGATAAGTTTCTGTTTATCATCAGCTGACAATTTATCCCAGTCAATTTCAAATATATCAATCTGCTTACCATTGATCAATGCAAATGGTACTCCTATTTTTTTATTGAAAGAAAACAAAGAAAAATAACTCCAATGATCTTCGGATATTTCTCTTACATTATAACTGAAACTATCAAAAGACATATATTCATGATATTTATAATCATCAACGCTACTATCAACATTATTTACTACAGAAACTACAGTATAGGGAAACAACACGTGAATCTTTTTTAACTCGCTTTCATTTATCTTACCGGTAAGACCTAGGTATTGTAAATCAATAAGTGATAACTCCGCTGGAATTTTTATAGAATCTAGAAATTCAACATCTAAACTATTAATAGTTCGAAGCTGTAAAATTTCTTTCGGAATTTCACTTACTCTGATATTAATTGTCGTACTGTATTTCAAACTATATTCTATTTCATTCTTATAACGCTCCGATGTGTCAGTAGGTCTAACCAACCACCCTATCTGCGGTTCTAATGCTTGTGTTTTAGCATCTTGTTTTAAAGCAAAAAATCCGGCTACAAATTGCATATCAGACTCTTTAAAAGCGCCTGGGCTTCGTTCATTGAACAACTTAAAATCAACAACGGCACATTCATCGGGCAAACTTTCCGAAGATCTCAGCATTTTAAAATCATTTCGCTTTCCTGTTCTGCTGTAAGGATAAAATTTAATGATCCATCCATCAATTACCTTGGGCTTACCGTAAACCTCCAGCGTATGATATTTGAACATATTTTGCCAAAATGTGGGTTCAAACTTACCATTTGCGGCATCAATAAACTTATCTAATAAAGGATCTATTTCATCAATCCACCAATCCAATTTATACTTGCGTAACGCATTTGCTTTCTCTTTGATCAATTTCCAGTCTTGCGGAGTTCCCTTGATGGTTATTTCCGGAATTCCACACATCACTCTTATTACAATGTATTCAAAATAAGCCTGCATTGATTCCAGCGCAGTTAGTTGAGTGGCAATTTTCTCTGAAGATGTTGTTGTAGAAAATTGCGGGGTAAGATTCGCCATAAGTTCGGGAGAAGTATTGTCTGCAACCTGCTTTACAAACTGCGGCACTACTTTTTCCCATGTTGACGGCAACCCTAAAGATTGGGTTTTATCCAAAGTAACCACCAAGCTTTTCTTTCCTTCAAAGTTTACAAACATAGAACGAAGCGCAGCAGCATTATTATTTACATGGTGCGAAAAACCCTGACTGATTAATAACCAAATCATATCAGGAGAAATTACAAATGGGCGATGATCGGAGTAGGCAAGATACATGCCATCGAAAAATGGATGAGCAAGGGCATCCACCATATTCGCAGGGAGTTGACTATGTGCAATTTGAAGAGGCGCAATTCTATTTACTATTTCTTCGCTCTTTTTTTCAGTGAGCAAATTTTCAGGTCGCTTAAGTTTCTCTATAGCAAAAGTGACTCCCTCTTTAGATTGAGCAAATGCGAATAACATTCCGAATAAAAATATCGGGAGCAATAATAACTTCCTTTTCATGGTAGATAAATGTAAGCGAATTTAATGATTTAGGTATCGGCAGAATAAACTTAGGTCATTAAAATTTCGATTGTTTCTAATGCCTGCAAATTAGGCTACATTATTACACAGAGTTACTCAGAGGAAAAAGAGTTGCACTGAGTTTTTTTGCTCAATCGTAGGACTATTCAACCATAAGATTACATTACAAAAAAAGCCCTTACATCACTGCAAAGGCTTCTGTTATTATTTATTTTAAAACTATCGTAAAATTTTGATCAATAATGATACCG
>JAATGT010000027.1 GCA_015654525.1 Bacteroidales bacterium | reverse complement strand
GATTACAATATCTCCTACATGTAATTCAGGCGAAATACCACCTGCCACCCCGGTAAAAACAATCTGATCTACATTAAATTCCAGAATCATATTGGTAGCTGTAGTGGCTGCTGCTACCTTTCCCCAGCGCGAAAACACAGCTACTACCTGTTGACCAAACAAGTCGCCTTTATAGTAAATGCGACTACCCCGTTCTACAATATCTTTGTTTTGTATGGCGGCTATTATTTTGTCCATTTCTTCGGGCATGGCACCCATTATTCCGAGGAGCATAATTTATAAGAATTTAATTATTAAACTGATGAATAGTATTAATCATAGATAATTGATCATTTAGCATGAATGGAGGTGATACGTTGATATAAAGTTGGATGTGAATAATGGAAAAACACATAGAGAGGATGCGGCATAAGGTTGCCAAGTGACGTGGCTGTCAGTTTTTTCAATCCTGATTCCAATTGAGCTCCATAACCATGTTTAGTTGCAAAAGCATCAGCCTGATATTCAAACTTGCGTGAAAGTACATTGGTTATAATATCCAGCACCAACGAAATAGGTGAATACAAAATACTAAATGCTAATGCATTGAGATGAAATGAAGCTACACTCCCACCCAATGCTTGTGCAAATGCATCACTTTGTAAAATATAGCCGAATGCAAAGAAGAGTAACAAGGTAGATGGAATGGAAATCATAAAATTAATCAGGGTGTGTTTGTGTTTATAATGTCCCACTTCGTGAGCCAGCACAGCTACAATCTCTTCCACCGTCATTTTATCCATTAAAGTATCGTATAGTATAATACGTTTCTTACTCCCCAATCCGCTGAAGTAAGCATTGGCTTTGGTTGATCGTTTTGAACCGTCAATAACAAATATATTGTCGAGTTTAAAACCTGTTTTGATGGCAAATTTTTCAATCTCGGTACGTAATTCTCCTTCGCCCAAGGGAGTTTGTTTGTTGAACAAAGGAACTATGATTTGAGAATAAAACATGGTCATAAATAAGCTGAAGGCGGTGATGACTGCCCATGCCCATAACCAGAAATAAGTTGGTGTAAGACTGTAAATCCAGATAATTGCAAATAAAATACCACCGCCCAGTACGATAGTCATTCCGTATCCTTTCAGTTTATCGAGAATAAACAGCTTGGGAGTAACTTTGTTGAATCCGAATTTTTGTTCAATCACAAAAGTATCGTACCATTCGAAAGGAATGTTTAGTATATCATTGGCCAGGAATAATACCCCGAAGAAAATGATTGGTGTCCATATCTCACTTTGCACATAAGACTGAACAAGTTGGTCAACCCAATGAAAACCTCCAAAGGCAAATATACACAAGGTGATAATAAAACTAAAACTACTTGTAATCATACCGAACCGGGAATTGGTTCTGAAATAATCCTGTTGTTTGCTGTATTTTTCAGGATCATAAATATCGCGTAATATGGTGGGGAGCTTTTTTCCTGATTGTTTGATATTTAAAAAAGCGAGATAACGTTCTAAGCCAAAATCGGCTATTAAAATAACGATGATAATAATAAAAAGCAGTTGTGCCATATTGATTTATTGATGTTTATAAAGTACAAATATAACTCTTTTGTTGGTCAAAATTGTAATGTAGTACTAATATAGACAAAAATTGTATCTTTGCAATCACAATAAAATTTAGTTTTGAGAGTTTTATTTAAGGTAATGATTACAAAGTCATATTTTGTGTATGAAAAACTTAGCATTTAAATTTTTTGCAATAACCCTTTTGGGATTATTCCTTATATCTTGTTCGAACAATTCTCCCGAAACTATTAAGATTGGAGTCTTAAATGGGCCTTCGGCTATAAGCTTCATTAAGATGATGGATCAGCCATCAGTAATTGATGGTAAAAAGGTTGAAATTATACAAAAGAATGAACCCCAGCAAATTCAGGCCATGATGATGCAGGGAAAACTTGACTTTGCTATTCTTCCTACTGTTATGGCAGCTAACTTGTATAACAAAGGTGTACATTACACCATGGTAGCTTGTCCGGTATGGGGAACATTGTACGTGCTGACAAATGGTTCGGCTAAAAAAATAAGTGATCTTAAAAACGAGACTATATCTGTATTCGGACAAAGCTCTACATCGGATGTGTTGTTGCAGCGATTAATTCAGAAAAATAAGGTGCCTGATGTTATGATTGATTATACACTCGGGACTAATGCAGATATTGCACAGGCATTAAAATTGAAAAAAATTGAATTTGCTGTAGTTTCCGAACCATTGGTGAGTCGGTTGCTTGCTCAGGATTCAACTATACATATTGTTAGTAAATTAGATTGTGAGGAATTTATGATTAATTCGGATAAGAACGTATTCGTGCAGACATCTTTTCTGGTTAGTGATAAATTTGTGAAACATAATCCGACAGCTATTGCACAAGTATGTAAAGCGTATTCAGGTAGTTGTAATTTTATTAATGAGCAACCGGAGAAAGCTGCAAAATTGTTGGTAAAGCATAAGCTGGCATCTGATATAAATCAGGCTAAGCGTTCTATCCCGTTATGTAATATTCATTATGTGGCTGCCTTTGCTATAGATAAGGAAATTGGACTTTATCTCAAGATCTTTTATAATTTCAATCCCAAAAGTATTGGTGGAAAAATGCCGGATAGTGAATTTATCTATCAATGAGACAATTTAAGTTTATACCTACCCTGCTTTCCATTCTGTTTTTAGGGGTGGGCTGGCAAGTTATTGCTTTGTCTATTGGCTTTCCCGCCATATTTCCATCACTCTTTGATTTATTAAAAGAGATATCCGGACTTTTCGTAAGTGATCATTTTTATGCTGAGCTTAGGACCACAATTCTACGTGGAATTATTGGTTTCACTTTTGCATTTACATTCGCTTTTTGCTTTGCTGTTACTGCGCTATTCTTTGCTTTTTGGAAAGCTTTTTTCCATCCTATTATTGTTGTAACACGTTCTATCCCGGTAATATCGTTAGTGCTGATTGCTATCTTATGGTTTGCTCCGGTTCAGTTGCCTGTTTTTATTGCTTTGATCACTATGTTTCCTATCCTATATCAAAATATCCTGACAGGACTGGAACAGTGCGATTATAAAAATGTGGAAATGGCAAAACTGTTCGGAAAATCGGCTTACCGACGTTTTGTATCCATCTATCTTCCCGCTTCCAAACCAAGTATTTTCGATGGAATCAGTACAGCCATGGGATTTGGCTGGCGGGCAATCATTATTGGTGAAGTGTTGGCACAGCCAGTTCATGGAATAGGTACGGCTATGAAAGAGGCACAGGCTTATATCAATGTTTCGGAATTAATTGCGTGGACAGTAGTAGCCATTGGCATTAGTTATTTTTTTGAATTTGTAATCAAGTTTGTTCGTAGAATAAAAATAAAGCGTAAACCTTCATACGCTCAATCATTCGAATTGAAAGAAATGAATCAAACTTCTGAACTGATAACAATTAAAGTACAAAATCTGGAAAAAAAGTTTAATGAGAATACGCTTTGCAACTATGACGATTTCTCTTTTTGCTCGAATGTTATTAATGTATTAAAAGGGCCATCCGGCAGTGGAAAAACAACTTTGCTCCGTTTGTTGTCTGGTCTTGAAAAACCAGACTCTGGTGAAATAGATAAAGATGTTCTGCTTAGTGTAGCTTGTTCTTTTCAGGATGTCCGGTTACTCCCCTGGTTGACTGTCTCGGAAAATATTATTTATGGAATGAATCCGGGGAGTAAACATGTTGCCGGTGATCTGTCAGACTTTTTACTCAGGAACATGGAGCTGAAAGATCAGTGGAATAAGTATCCGAACGAATTGAGTGGCGGGCAACAACAACGTGTTGGATTGGCACGTGCATTGGCTGCAAAATCGGATGTGTTATTCCTGGATGAGCCGCTTACCGGGTTGGATAATGAACTAAAGAGTAGAATAACAGATTTCCTTTCTGTCTGGATAAAAACGTATAAACCGTTGGTAGTGTGGGCTACCCATGAGCAAGTAGAAATTGAAGATTTGAAGATTACAGGAATCAAACTTTAAGCAGTTTGTTTTCGATAAGCGATAGCTTTTCATCAAGAGCTATTTCTGCCGGAATCCATTCAATTGTAAATCCACGTCTTTCCATTCCTCTGAACCAGGTCATTTGGCGTTTGGCAAATTGATGTATAGCAATTTCGAGTTGTCCAACCATTTCTTTGTAGTTTAATTGTCCAATTAAATATTGTGTCACAAATTTGTATTCCAGTCCGTAGTAAATCAGATCTTCAGAAGCAATTCCGGATTCAAGGAGTGATTTTACTTCGTCGATCATACCTTCTTTGAGCCGGCTGTGCAATCGTTGGGTTATTTTTTGTCTGCGAACTTCCCGGTCAAGATCAATACCTATTATGAG
>JAATGT010000301.1 GCA_015654525.1 Bacteroidales bacterium | reverse complement strand
GGTTGTAATTTCAAGTCCCCTTCAGGGGATTTAGGGACGGTATTAAAGTCTATTTTCCGCCCCAAGCCCCTAAAGGGGATGTTAAATAGTATCGTCTTTGAAAAATTAAAATGGTACATTATATTCATTCCATTACTTAGATAGATAATCAAGCCTTTTTAATATGGAATTACCGTTCTTTTTCGGTAAATAAGACTCATTCACAATTCCGCAATTAAACAACAAAGGAGAAAAAGCCCTATAGCTCCATCCCCTTTCATTATATTTCCTCTTAAAAAATGGTTACTCCTCCTTTACAACAAAATCTGAAAAACTTTTAGCAGCATTAGTCAACACAAAAGACCAAAATACAATAATAGTTGTATTATATTGTAGCAACACCTGTCTCCGGAAACAGTTGCACATACCTCAATTCCAATGCAATCAGGTTCTCCTCCATTTCTTTGACTCCTACCTCTAAACTATATTCAGTGAATTATTGAGAGTCTCCACTTCAGCTATTCCACTTTATTCAAGATAGCAGCCCAGCCACCGCCATTAGCCAACTTGATTGTAATTTTATCACCCGCTTTAATTCTTACAATCCCTCGCTTATAGTCCGTTGCATCACGATCGGCATTGAGCCCGTCTTTAAATACCAGCGCTTCATACACCCCACTCTCTAAGAACGAAAAATCGAGAATCAATTCTCGCGCATCCCAGTTGGTCATTGCGCCAACATACCACACGTTTGCCTTTTTGTGTGCCAATGCTGCGTATTCGCCCACCTTACCATCCAGAGCTACGGTCTCATCAAAAGTCGTTGGGACACTTGTTATAAAATCAGTACACTCTTTTTCTCTCATATAAGCAGTTGGATTATCAGCCAACATCTGAAATGGAGCATCATAAATAATATACATAGCCAGCTGTTGACAACGAGTACCCTGACTCATAGGCATATCGTTAACCGGTCGATAATTTGCTTTGTTGGAATTTCGCATTGCTCCAGGTGTGTAATCCATTGGACCAGCCATCATACGAATGAAAGGAATACTAACAGCATAGCGGGGCGCATCTTCGGTAGCCCATTTATAGTTTTCAAGGCCTTTAACACCTTCGTAACCCACTACATTCGGATAAGTTCGCTGCAAACCTGTCGGTTTAAAAATACCATGATAGTCAACTATCAATTTATTTTCGGCTGCCTTTCGGGCTATTTCATAAATCGATGCCAATACCAGCTGGTCATCACGATCAAAAAAATCTATTTTAAAACCCTTCACACCCATTTTTGCAAATATGGGGAATGCCTTATCCATTTGCTGTGTAATCGTATGCCAGGTTGCCCAAAGAACCACATCAACATTTTTCTGCTTTCCATAAGAAACAATCTCTTGCAGGTTTATATCCGGATTTGATTTTAAAAGATCTTTGTCGTCCGACCAACCTTCATCTAAAATAATATACTTGATTTTATTTACTGCGGCAAAATCAATATAATATTTGTACGTAGCCGTATTTATACCAGCTTTAAAATCAACATGAGTTATATTCCAGTTGTTCCACCAATCCCAAGCTGCTTGTCCGGGTTCAATCCATGAAATGTCAGCAACCCGGGATGGAGATGCTAATTTCTGGACAATGTCATTATCAAGTAACTCTTTGTCTTTCTCGCTAATCACAATAGCCCGCCATGGAAAATTTCGCGTACCAGTTGTTTTTGCTATGTAATCAGCTCTTTTAGTGGGTATGTAATTCAGGTTTGCATATCCACCAACTTCGGCTTCCAATGAATAAGGAGCATAAACACCCATAAAACCTTTCTTAGTAGCATTAATATTCATATACATCCCCGGATAATCCTCCAGATCAGCTTCTAAGATAACTACCTTTTTATTATTGCCAACATCAACCAACATGGGTAAAAAGGCTAGCGAGTCTTTTGCAAATAGAGAAATGGGACGATCTTTATATAAAGCTTCGAATGAAGAGTTGAAAATTTTTCCGCCTCTATAATCCCACATATAAGGGATTAATGTTCTATGATCAGCTGTGAAATTGAAGTTGGCCTCTTCGTTTTTAATTGTAATTGAACCTTTTTTCTTCGTGAAGAAACGATAAGAAACAGCATCATTGTAAATTCTGAAAATAACACCGTAATCCGATTTACAATTCACCGTAATTTGATTGTATTTATCCTGAATGATTGACTTTTTATAATTAATTGAAGAGAAAGAGGTATTTGTTTTTTCGGTTTTGACCGTTACAATTTTAGCATCATTGCCAAGCACTTCTCCATCGTTCAATAGCAATGAAATTGCCGAAGGTGCGATAATTACCTGGCCTCTATGCTCTACTGACCATTGAAGTTTTGTACCTACTGTGATTTTAAGTACAATGGCACTATCAGGTGAATTCAATTGATACACTTTAGATTTTTGGGCATTCAACATTGTTGAACTTAATAGAAATAAAATCAGTAGTAGTCTAAGATTTCTTTTGTTCATTTTGATTGAGTTTTATCTGATATCTTGCAGCGTTAATTAAAAATCAAAAATACTCAAAATTCAGTCATTATTGTAATACGAAACAAACAAAAAGCGATGGAAAACAGACATAACAACAAGAGCCAAGTTCTTCAGAAAAGAACTTGGCTCTTGTTGTTGTCTTACTAAGATTCGAACTTAGACAGGCAGATCCAGAAACTGCAGTGCTACCATTACACCATAAGACAGGATTTTTTCATTTACACGTCAAAAATACAAAAAATATTTCTTCTGACAAGTCGAAAGTTGAAAAAACGGTTGAAACTCATTTCTAAGCTTCAACCGTTTGATTTTGTTGTCTCACGAAGATTCGAACTTCGACAGGCAGAACCAAAAACTGCAGTGCTACCATTACACCATGAGACAATCAATAGACTTTATTTCTAAAGCGGTGCAAAGATACAATTGTTTTTCTTTTTGCCAAAATGTTTTTGAAAAATTATTCAGAAACGGTCTGACAGTACCTATTCTACAGTCAACAAATAATAGTTTTTCTTTCCTTTCTGTACCAATAAGTATTTGTTGTTTAGAAGTTTTGATTCATCTAAAACTTCATCTTGATTCTCTAATTTTTCTTTGTTAATGCTGACTCCACCCGCCTGAACCAGCTTACGCATCTCACCTTTTGACGGAAAAACGGCTGCAGTTTCGGTCAATAATTCGATAGCTTTGACACCGGATTTAAATAAATCTTTAGAAACGGTGAATTGAGGAACACCATCAAATACTGCCAACAAAGTTTCTTCATCCAACTTTTTCAAGGCTTCGGAAGTTGCATTTCCAAACAAAATACTTGATGCTTCAACTGCCGCATTGTAATCTTCTTCCGAGTGAACCATCACGGTAACTTCTTTGGCAAGCCGTTTTTGTAGCGGACGTAAACCTGGCGCATTGTTATGTTCTGCAACAAGAGCATCTATCTCAGCCTTATCAATCGCTGTGAAAATTTTAATATATTTTTCGGCATCGGCATCACTCACATTTAGCCAAAACTGATAAAATTTATAGGGTGAAGTATAACGACGATCCAACCAAACATTTCCACTTTCTGTTTTTCCAAATTTACCGCCATCGGCCTTGGTAATAAGAGGACAGACTAATGCAAAAGCCTCGCCACCCGTTTTTCGACGAATAAGTTCCGTTCCGGTGGTGATATTGCCCCACTGATCGGAACCACCCATTTGTAACTTACAGTTTTTTTCCTGATATAAATGAAGAAAATCAAAGCCCTGCAATAACTGGTACGAGAATTCGGTGAATGACATACCTACATTCGACTCGTTACTTAAGCGTTTTTTTACAGAATCTTTAGCCATCATATAGTTCACCGTGATGTGTTTTCCAATATCGCGGATAAAATTCAAGAATGAATAATCTTTCATCCAATCATAATTGTTTACCAATTCCGCTGCATTAAGAGCATTGCTATCAAAGTCCAGAAACTTTCTTAACTGATTTTTAATGCAATCCTGATTGTGTCGAAGTGCTGCTTCATCCAACAGGTTACGCTCTGCTGATTTTCCTGACGGATCGCCAATCATACCTGTAGCCCCACCAATCAGTGCAATAGGTTTGTGTCCGGCCCGTTGAAAATGTTTGAGCATCATTACACTCACTAAATGACCAATATGAAGCGAATCAGCAGTAGGATCGATGCCCACATAGGCCGATGTCATTTCTTTCTTTAGCTGTTCTTCCGTGCCGGGCATTATAGAGTGAATCATTCCTCTCCACTGTAGTTCTTCGATAAAATCCATCTGCATTTTTTGTTTTAATTGATTTTCGTTCAAATTTTTATTATCAGCTTTTTCCAAATAACTCCTGAGTTTTTGATTCAAATATTAACGAGTTACAAAATTATGCAAAGATACTACTTTTTAGTTTTACGAACAATAATAAAACCCCAATTGACTTCGGGTATAATCTTCCGCCTTGTTTATAGTAGCAGGTTAGCATCTTTGTGTTTGTAAAAGTATGAAATCAAAGGTGGTAATATTGTCAGCTTATTTCTCACTAAACTATTCCTGTATGTCGAAATATTTTATAGTTTTGTAATCAATCCACGCACATCAAACTCTGCGAAAAGAAGAAAATTAAATTATTGACGAGCATCTTTTCTGGATTAATTAATTTTCACTACTTTCGCCACCGTTCTAATTAATCTCATCACCATTATGATCTCCAAAAAGCATTTTCTTTTCTGTCTAATGGCTACTGCACTGATTTCGTGCAGTCACAAAACATGGACAGTCACACAAGCTACTTCGGTCAAAATTCCAATTGATAGCAGTACCGAAAAATTGGCTTACAAAGCTTACAAAGCATACTTACAACCCATCAAACAAGAGGTGGATGCTAAAATGAATATTGTGATTGGACAAGCTGCCGAAACCATGACAGGTCATGGACCGGAAAGCTTGCTGTCCAACCTAAATGCGGACATTTACCGGCAAACAGCATCAAAGTTCTCTGGCAATGAGGTTGATATTTCCATCATAAATCTTGGAGGGTTACGCACTGTGGTTACTGCCGGAGACATTACGATAAGGAAAGTATTTGAACTGATGCCATTCGAAAATGAATTGGTGGTTTTATGGTTGAAGGGAGACAAACTGAACGAACTCCTTCAATATTTTGCAAGTATGGGCGGAGAGGGAGTTTCCGGACTGCATATGGAAATTGAACATGGCAAAGCCATTAATATAAAAATTGGTGATAAACCGTTGGATAAAGACAAGATATACACCATTGTCACCAACGATTATCTGGCAGGGGGCAACGACAAAATGTTTCAACTTGCCATGTATGAAAAAAAACAAAATACAGGCATAAAAATCCGCAATATGCTGCTTGACTATATTAAAAGCGAAACACAAAAGGGCAATAAAATACAGTCTAAATTAGACGGAAGAATAACTATCAATCGATAGTTGATAATGGATAATCTCAAATAAAATAAAAGACATGAAACCCACATATATCAAAACCTTAAAGTTTAAATCAATCCTTTTTCTGTTGGCTTTTTCAGCAGTAGCGGTGTTAGCCCAGCAAAAAATAAAGCTGACCATCCTGCATACCAACGATACGCACAGTCAGGTAGAACCAACTGAAAAGTCAAGTCTCAACACATCCGACATGGGTGGTTATGCACGTAGAATGGGTGTAATAAGCCAGATTCGGGAACAAGAAAAAAATGTGTTATTACTCGATGCAGGTGATTATTCTCAGGGAACACCTTATTTCAATTTTTTCAACGGTCGGGTGGAAATTGATGCTATGAACAGGATGAAGTATGATGCAGGCACACTTGGTAATCATGAATTTGACAATGGCATTGACACACTTGCTGTTGTTTTGAAATCTGCGAAGTTTCCTGTATTAAGTTCCAACTACGACTTTAGGAAAACAACCCTGAATAACCTAATAAAACCTTACATCATTCTGAACCGTGCCGGCTTACGAATCGGGATTTTGGCGGTGGATGTAAACCCTAAAAGTTTAGTTTTCGAGAAGAACTATAAAGGAATGGAGTACGAAGATCCGATTCAGAAAGCCAACGACATTGCGTCATTACTGAAAAAAAAAGAAAAATGCGATGTTATTATTTGCTTATCACATCTGGGTGCCGTCAGTTCTGCCGGTGTGGTGAATGATTTCGAACTTGCTCACAAAACCCGCTATATTGATGTTATAATAGGTGGACATTCGCACAGTATGATTACAAATACCACAGAAAAAAATGCTGTCGGAAAATCTATTGTGATTGCACAAATGGCAAAAAGCGGATTATACTTAGGAAGAGTAGATCTGGAGTTGGTGAAAAAATGATAAAGAACACTCTTTGGCAAGGATTTTGTTAATAAATAGATAGTTGAACAACCACAATTATCCTGATTCACAATGAAAAGATTTCAACTTGCATTATTTGTTTTTAGTGTCAGCATAAGTTTTGCACAAACGCAGTCCGACACTATAAGTACAAAGACTATCCCTACAAGGCATATAAGCTCTGATTTTAATCAAACTATTTTTGATAAATCCCTGCAACGCATACCCCTGACACTGGACATGAATTCTTTTTACAAACAAAAACTGGCAGAAACGGCATTGCGAACTCCAACAATAACCATTGCTTCATTTTATAATCCACTTACCCCTGCATTAAACATTGAAAATAATTTATATAATCAATACAGAGTGAGCAACCTAAGCTGGATTAGTACTTCGCGTACGTCAAATACTTATTCTGGGTTAGGTGGAGCGTATACTATTAATGCAAATTACAATGTAAAAGTTGGCAGCTTTGCAATATTAAGTGCAGGAATGTATGCATCGAAGTACAATATTTACAACAATTTCCAGAATGATATGGGCTTCAATGGCAACATCAAGTTTGTCCTTTCCGACAGAATCAGCATCAACGCCTCCGGTCAATATTCCACGCAAGGGAATAAAAACGGTATTTCTCCCTTTTTATCAACCATGTATCCAAGCACCAACTACGGCGGTTCGTTTGAATTTAAAGTAACCGACAAATGGGGACTGATAATGGGAGCCGAACAGGAGTTTGACGTATTTACAAGAAAGTGGGTTACCACCCCGTATATTCTCCCCATATTCTATAAACATTAATTTTTTGTGACTTCACTCAAATGAAAAAACATATCAATATTGGACTTTACCTCTCGAACAAATCAAATAAGAATTATATTCTTCAACAAATAATGGCCAATAAGTTCCTGCAGCCGTATCTGGACCTTAGCCCACTCAAAGGAGCTTTACATTCGTCAATAACCATCGACAAGTTTATCGAAGATGAACTTCGGCATGATCGATTCCTGATCCAAACCGATGAAAACT
>JAATGT010000057.1 GCA_015654525.1 Bacteroidales bacterium | reverse complement strand
TGTGCTTCGGTAAATACAGCTGCTGCACCAACGGCTGCTTCGGGTTGATCTTCGGCTATGGCGTCGGTTTGTACCTGCGAGGTTTGGAGTTCGGGTGGATAGTAAAACGAGGTGCTGAATACAGTTGTATCCTTCAAACTTTCGCCCTTTTCATCCTGCTTGTCACCTTTTTTACTTAGCATAGTTTTGATGCTTTCAAACACGGGGTAACGAATGCCGGTAGCATACCAGGAGTAAGTATCGAGGGTCATTTCCACGCTGTCCTTGCCCGTTTCGGTATAGTGGCGCAGAGTATGCACGCGCAGGGCTTTTTTCACGGTCGTAAACTGAGGGAGCTTCAGTTCTCCTTCTGCATCGGCCATAATGCGGGTATATCCCTTCACTGCCAGGGGTATGCGATGGCAGTATTCTCCTTTGCCTGTAAAGTAGCTAAACAGGGTATCGCCATAGGCAAAAGGAAAATGCATGCGTAGTTCGGGCTGCGTGTATTCCATATAGGTAGTGGAGTTTTCGTAGCCCACAGTTTGCAGACTGTCCCGCTGTTGGCGGTAGTAGTAGCGGGTATTATGTTCCAGTCCGGATACGGTACTGGTATCGGCTGCATTGCGCAGCGAATAGCTTAGCTTGTAAGATTCATTCAGCGGTTGCACCGTGCTGAAGTCCCAGTGAAGGTTTCGTCCCGAGCTGCCGGGATCTTTAAATTCTACTTGCTGTTTTACCAGCGCATCGGTGGCGCGATAGGCATTGCGATAGGTGGTAAGGCTGTGGGAGCTTTGAGCCTGCAGACCCACTGATACAAAGAATGTAATAAAGGAAAGTGTAATTTTTTTCATAAGCTGATTTTTACTGCGTGATATTTGCCTGCGGCGATATTTACTTCGTGTTATTAGCTTCGCGATATTATGCTTTCGGCGATATTCATTGTTATTAAGTTATTCTTTTTGTAACATTGATCACTGATCATTAATGATTTATCATTAACCATTGTTTTAATTTTCTTCATTCTTCAATTTCATATTCTTCTTTATTCTATCACCTTCATTACCGGAGCACAAAAGTCGGTTGTGCCATCGGGTGTTACCCCGGCCCGGCGGAAGAAACAGATAGTAGCCACATCCAGTCCATCCACATCAAAGTCCGCCTGCGTGCTGTAACCAATATTTATCCAGCCACTTTCGCTGGTTGGTAAACTACCTTTAGCCATTTGCCAGATGTACGAACCTGATTTAGGTATAGCCTTAGAGCGCAACTTCACAGTACCCGATTTGGGTCCGTTGGTTACAGTCAATTCAGCTTTTTGGATAGTAGCCGGTTGCTTGCTGGTATTAAATCCTGAACTCAGAATAATACCTTCGTCACCATTTGCTACTCTACCTACATACGCTGCCAGTATCCTAAAGTCATCATCAGCAACCGCTTCGGAGGCATGCAGTGCCGCTGTGGCAGCACGTCCGCCATCCAGCGAAGCGATATAATTAGCCTCCAGGGTATCTACCGATGCAGTTGCTTTATCCAGACTCAGGTCGGGGTTAGCAAAAACAGCAGCATTGTCCTTGATACCGGCAAGTACTTTACGGAAAAACACTATTTTTTCAGGAACGGATTTTTCGGGAAAATCCAATACTACTTTTATTTTTTTCATAATAAATCAATTTTAAATGGATTATTTTAAAATTTAAACTGAAGAATATAAAATGAAGAATGAAGAATCTGTTTTATAGCTTACCGGAGACACTTTACTACCTAAAGGAGTTCCGATTTGGGTAAAAGGAGATCCTTTCGGTACAAAAGCAACTCCTTTAGGTATAATCGGAGTTCCTTCCGATATAAAAGGAGTTCCGATCGGCATAAAAGGATGTCCTTTCGGTACAAAAGCAACTCCTTTAGGTATGATTGGAACTCCGATAGGTAGTAAAGGACATCCGCTCGGGACGATCGGAGATCCTTTCGGTATAAAAGGATATCCTTTCGGGACGATCGGAGATCCTTTCGGTATAAAGGATGTCCTTTCGGCATAAAAGGGTGTCCTTTCGGTACTAAAGGAGATCCTTTCGGGTGGATAGGAGCTTCTGTTAATAGAGTGTAGACAGAAATCAGCCGAAGCTTGAAAAAAGTCAAGAGGGAAAAGGATAGCGACATATTCATTTGTTTTTTTAGTATTCGTACTTATTAGCAGTATCCATACGCGTGCGTTTTAGACCTGTAAAAAAAACGATCAGACTCAAAGCTATTAATTAAGATTATTCTTTATTGTCAACAATTACACGTTGAACACATACAAAATAAATGAATGGGAAAGTAAAAAACAAGGAATTTCCCGAATTTATTTTATATACATCGCCTCATTGAGGTGTTTTAAAATAATCTTATTATCAATGACTTATAAAGAAAATAAAACTTTAACATATATACATCAATAAAAAGGGGAAAAAAGAGGTACGAAAAAGAGTCGTTTTTAACTGATGTCAAAAGCAGAAAATGCCAAAAAGCAGAAAAAACATTGCCGGTGGGGGAAGAAAAAGTAAGCAGAAAATGGGATCGAATTGTTACCTGATTTAAATACCCGAAGAAGCTGTATCAAAAGCTTTTTTTAGAACGCAAATAACACGAAACACGCAAATTAACGCAATCTTATTGAATTGAAATTCAACAAATAAGTACTTAGATAAATATAATGTCGCATGACTTAAGTAATAATCTGAGTTCGGGTTAAGATATAGGGAGTTACCAAAGCAAGTACTGTATTAGGAGTTATATATCAATAGAATAAATCAATAATTCAGATCTTTTCTCCGTAGGAGATATACAACGGCATACTTATTCATGTCCTATGGACAAATGATTCTTGCCACATTGGTCTTTTTATGGATATTAATTATCTCACCTGTATACACTTACCCAGGAATCAGGTTAATAACCTGAGTTCGAGATAAGCTTGGATTCATTTTTCAAGCTATACAATTGAATATTACGGTACGCTGCACCTAATGATGATAATTGATACCTAATCCTACAAATATTGGGGGACTCTGTCCCTCAAAAAGGTGCAGCGCACCGAGCTATTTGTAGAAATTTAGTTGGACACATAAATCGAAGGTGCAGCTGGAACATTCCGACTTGACGGAAGCACCGACATATTATTTTCAGATATGTTTGATAACCAAGGTGTATTATTAAGTTGATTCTGCTTTTTCATTTATTGCTACCCCGAACTCGGATTAATAACTAGACTATAACGTCGTATTTTGATTTTATAAAGACGATAGTACTTCATACCCCTTCAGGAGCTTGAGGCAGAAAATACAGTTGAAAACCGCCACTAATTAGCTACGCTGACCGTTGGCTCCCCTTTTAGGAGGATTTAAAATTACAATCGTATGAGGTATAAATGCTTCTCTGAAAAATAAAATAGGAATGAAAAAAGGATGGAAGGTTTCGTATACGAAAAAATAATTAATGTAAGCTTAAAATTGAGATTCGCATAATTAATTGAAATAATAGATTCTATTTATATACAGGCGACAAAGACTACTATTTCTTCCAAGCTCCGGTTCTTTTAAACAAACCACGCCCCGATAAACAAGTTGTCTATCGGGGCGCGAACGTTATTCCAGCTTTGCTTTGTGAGCTTCTTTAAATCAGATTAATAATCATTCCCGGAATGATTCCAAGTATAATCATCAAAAATGCGGCAAGGAATATTTGTTTTTTATAGTTACTGCTTGAGTCGATGGCCGAAGTTGCCGACGGGGGATTGACATACATGGCCACAACCGGGCGGATATAGTAGTACAAGCTGATCATGGATCCGATAATGGCTACAATAACCAGAGGCAGATTGCCTTGTTCGATGGCAGAGATAAACAGATTGTACTTTGCAGCAAACCCAACCAGCGGTGGAATACCTGCCAACGAGAACATGGCAATGGCCATGGCAAAAGCTTCGATGGGATTGTGTTTTGCCAGTCCGTTGAAAGATTTTATGGAGAACGTACCCGTTTCTTCGCGTACCAGAATCAGTACAGCAAAAGCAGTGATGGTGGCAATGGTGTACGAAACGGAGTACAACAGCAACACCCCGGCAGCCTGTTGTTTCAATGCAATAATAGCTATAAGCATATAGCCGGCATGGGCAATACCCGAGTAAGCAAACATTCGTTTTACATTATCCTGATAAAATGCCGACAGGTTACCAATCAGTATGGTAGCAATGGAAAATACCGTGAGTGTAATTTTCCAGCTACTTTCAATTTCGGCAAAACTCGAATTCATCAGGCGGAAAAATGCAGCAATGGCAGCCACTTTCCCCACCGTAGCCATAAATGTGGTAATCAGGGTCGGCGACCCTTCGTACACATCGGGTGCCCAGAAGTGAAAAGGGGCAGCACCAATTTTGAAAGTCATCCCGATAACAACCAGCAGTAAACCAATGTTGAGCATACCTGATGTGGCGTGTTGATGCAAGATCAGGTATTGTTTTATTTCTTCCAGATTCATACTTCCACAGGCTCCGTAAAGCAGTGCAATACCAAACAAAAGAAAACCCGAAGCAAACGAACCTGTCAGGAAGTATTTCATAGCAGCTTCGTTGGAGTTCGGGTCGAACTTCTTGCTACCTGCCAGTATGTAAAGCGACAATGACATGGTTTCGATACCCACAAACAGCATCAGCAGGTTGCCAAAACCGGTCATGGTCAATGACCCAACCAGCGCAAAAAGAATCAGTGCATAAATATCTTCGAGCGGACGCTTTACCGGTTTGTAGTAGACCGGAGCAAAAATAAAAACCAACAAGGTGGTGAATATCAATACCCCGTTAAATGCAATGCTGAAATTATCGGCAATATACATTTCGTTGTAGTAATGCACGGACTGATTCCATCCCAACAGATTAAGGCCGAAAGCCAGCGTGAGTCCGATGTATACAATGGGTAATAATGGCTTCTTTTTCTGGATGGCACCAAAAAAAAGAACAATGATAGCAACAATCGATATGGTTATTATAGCGTACATGGTTAGTTACGAGTTACAATATTTATAGTGAAAAATGAATGGTACATGCTGATACGGTTTTATCTTATTTTACAGCTCCTTCCAACAATTGCAGTATAAACGATGGGAAAATACCCACCAGAAATATCATGGCAATAATAGGTAAAAATACAAGCATTTCGCTAAAAGTAAGGTCGGTGAATTTCTCGGTAGCAGCACTTCGCTCACCGTACATCACCTTCTGATACATCTTTAGAATATAAACGGCTCCCAGAATAATGGTTAGTCCGGCTATAATGGCCAGTATTTTATTAGTCTGAAACAATCCTAACAAAATAAGAAATTCACCCACAAAACTATTGGTTAGCGGTAACGATATATTTGCTAAAACAATAATCAGAAAAATGGTGGCAAATTTCGGTGCAACGCTGGCTATGCCGCCCAAATCACTTATCTTATCCGTATTCGTCCGCTTTACAATCATGTAATAACAAAGGAAAAAACCGACCACATTCACACCGTGCGAGAACAGTTGAAGAATGCCGCCTTCGATGCCATAATGATTGTTGGAAAGCAACCCGAGTGCAATCAGCCCCACATGCGAAAGAGATGCAAAGGCAATCAGTTTTTTCAGATTAGGCTGCGTGATAGCAATGGTGGCTCCATAAATGACACCGAAAAGTATCAGCGGTAGAAAAATCAGCGAACCACCAGCCACTACATCGGGACAAAGCGGAAGTATAAACCGTATAATGCCGTATAACCCCATTTTCAGCATGATACCTGCCAACAGCATAGAACCTTGTACGGGCGATGCATTATAAGTCTCGGCCTGCCAGGAGTGGAATGGGAAAAGCGGAATCTTAATAGCAAAAGCCAGAAAGAAAGCCAGAAAGACCGGCACCTGTACCGAATAAGGTAATTTCAACTGAAAGAAACTTTCGAAGCTGAACGAATGAGGTGCAGGAGTCAGTGTGTACAGATACAGAATTCCAATGAGCATGGCAAAACTTCCAACCACAGTATAAATCAAAAACTTGACACTGATTTTTTTCTTGTTCTCACCACCCCATAGTGCTGTGATAAAGAAGATCGGAATCAATGCCAGTTCCCAGAAAATATAAAACAAAATCATTTCCGAGGATGTAAACACTCCGATCAATGCCATTTGCATCAGCATTATCAGAGCATAAAAGTTGGGAGTCCGGTTCTCTTTTTTATCCGTCGAAGCAATGATAATGGGTACCAGCAGAGTGGTAAGCATAACCATAACCAGCGACACCGCATCAATCTTCAGGATAATATCCACATCCAGCAGCTCTTTCAGATTGAGGTCGAGCGTCAGAATTTTATCATGGGCAAAAGTGAAAGCATAACCTGCAAGCAACGAAATGGCAAATACCACCAGCGAAGCAACCAGCGCGAAGTTCTTACTGTGTTTCCCCAGTTTGCCTGTAAATAAAAGCAATGATGCTAATAAAGGCAGGATTAATAAAAGTACAAGGATCATTTCTTTTATAGAATTATATTAAAAAATAGTATGGCAATAATGCTGAAGACCATCAGAACAAGATATACTCCCACATTACCGGTCTGCAACAATCTGATTTTTTTACCCACAAACAAAGTTCCGCTTCCAACAGCATTCACAAATCCGTTAATCACTGTTTGATCCAGCAGCTCGCGGAAAATATCGGATATAAACGTCACGGGTTTCAATATACAGAAATCGTAAATTTCATCCACATATAGTTTATGGGCAAAAAGACTTTGTATACCTGTAGGGCTTACCAGTTCTTTGTTGTTTACAAACCGCTTATAGCTCAGAAATATCAACAGAGCAATGATCAGCAGTGGAAAGATGAAAATCATCCATTCTGTCTGTACCGCCAGTGCGTGTTCCGAAGCCGCAACCAGCGAATTTGATTTGGCAAACACAGGCGACAGATAATTGTCAAATCCCTGCGTTTCGGAGAAAAGTTTCGGTGGTTGTACAAATCCCGCTATCATCGACAGAATAGCTAAAACAGCCATCGGGTACAACATCACCTTGGGTGATTCATGCACATGATGATTGGCTTGTAACTCCTTACTTTCCGGTTTAAAGAATACAACGAAAATAAGGCGGAACATATAAATAGTGGTCAGCAACGAAATAACAGTAGCAATAAGTCCCATGCCCAAACCGTGTTCGAAAGCAGCAGTCAGAATCACTTCTTTCGAAAAGAATCCGGCAAAAGGCGGAATACCCGAAATGGCGATGGCTCCAATCAGAAACAATGCAAAGGTGAATGGTATTTTATGACGCAAGCCACCCATTTTCCGAATGTCCTGCTCGTTGCTCAGGGCGTGAATAACACTACCTGCAGCAAGGAAAAGCAATGCTTTGAAAAAGGCATGCGTGGTTAAGTGAAACATAGCTCCCGAGAATGAACCCAGTCCCAGTCCCATAAACATAAAGCCCAGTTGACTGACCGTGGAATAAGCCAGAATCTTTTTAATATCATTTTGATAAATAGCTATCAGTCCACCAGCTAGTGCAGTAACTGTTCCGATTACCAGAATCACATCCATAGTAACAGGTGAAAGCACAAACATCACACTGGAACGGGCTACTAAATAAATACCTGCCGTAACCATGGTGGCGGCGTGAATCAATGCCGATACAGGGGTTGGACCCGCCATAGCATCAGGCAGCCAGGTAAACAAAGGTATCTGAGCACTTTTCCCGACTGCACCCACAAACAGGCAGAGGGTAATGGCCATCAAAGTCAGATCGCCCGATGGCATCAGACTAGCTTTAGCAGCTATTTCGCTTATCGAAAGAGTTTTAAAGGTAGTGAAAAGAATGAAGGTAGCTATCAGAAAACCTAAATCACCGATACGGTTCATGATGAATGCCTTTTTGGCGGCATCGTTGTTGGCACGATCTTTAAACCAGAAGCCAATCAGTAAATACGAACACAGTCCTACGCCTTCCCAGCCAATGAATAACATTAAGTAGTTAGAACTTAATATCAGCGTAAGCATAAAGAATATAAACAGGTTGAGGTAGGCAAAGTAGCGATTTACTCCTTCATCTTCCTTCATATATCCGATGGAATAAAGGTGTATCAGCAGCCCCACACCATTTACTATAAGTAGCATCAGTGCCGACAGACGATCTATCGTCAGAGCAAAAGGGATAGTGATGTCACCAAATTTAATCCAGTCGAACAACGGTACTTCCAGCGTTTGATTGGAAGCCGTAACAAATCCGAAAAGAAATGCAGCCGCAACCAGATTCAGAAAGATAAACGACGAAGCAAGTACTCCTGATAAATTCCGGTTCATCTGCTTTTGAAACAAGCCGATTGTCAGAAATCCAAGCAGAGGAAAAACGAGTAATAATATTGATATAAGTTCCATGTATATATACTATATAATTGATAGTTGACTGAGGCTAATTGATTATTTAGTCTGTCAATTGATTAATTACCATTTAAGTCTGTTCAATGCATTGATATCGATGGTGTGTGTCGATCGGTAAACCACTACCAGAAGGGCTAAGCCAATGGCTACTTCGGCCGCCGCCACCACCATAATAAAGAATACAAATATCTGCCCGGCAGGATCGTTGCGATAAGCCGAGAAAGCGGTCAGCAATAGGTTGGCCGAATTGAGCATTAGCTCCACCGACATAAAAATAACCAGTGCATTGCGTTTTGCCAGCACCCCGATCACACCAATAGAAAACAGTGCCGAGCAAAACAGGATATAGTACTGTAAAGGAATCGTCTGAATTTGAGTAATTGTAGTTTCCATAAGTTTAATTTTTATCTTTTTTACCCAACATTACCGCCCCCACCATGGCCGAAAGGAACAGGATGGACGACAGCTCAAAGGGTAATAAATAGTCACTGTAAAGAGTTTTTCCCAGGTTTTTCACCAAACCTATTTGTGTCAGCTCCGGATGTTCGGAAAGGGTGCCCACGTCAAATGATTTCAGTGTCCCGATCAGGACAAGGAAAAGCATTCCTCCGGTAAGTGTCGCCACAAATTTCATCAGTGTTGATTTCTGAAATTCACCCTCAAGGTTCAGATTCAGTAACATCACCGTGAACAGAAAAAGCACCATAATGGCTCCTGCATACACAATAATATGCACCACAGCTAGAAATTGTGCATTCAGCAGAATATAGTGTCCTGCCAGCGTGAAAAATGTAAGTGTCAAGTACAGTACGCTATGAATAGGCTTCTTCGATAATAAAACCATAAGAGCCGAGATGAGCGCTACAGTACTTAAAAAATAAAAGAGATAGAGTGAAAGCATATTTTCTATTTGTTATGCGATTTTGACTTGTCTTGTTTAAATGTGAGAACCTCGGGAGTTTGTCGTTTCGATACATCAACACGGGCATCCTTTTTTTCAACCAACACGTCTTTACCATAAATAAAGTCAATACGTTTATATTGACTCGGCACAATTCTGTTGGTAAGAAATATGGCTTCTTTTGGACAGGCCGATTCGCAGTCTCCGCAAAAAATGCAACGTAACATATTGATTTCATATTTCGAAGCATACTTTTCCTCGCGATACAGATCTTTTTCGTCTTCCTTACGCTCGGCAGCAATCATGGTGATGGCTTCAGCCGGACAGGAAAGAGCACACAATCCGCAGGCAGTGCAACGCTCGCGCCCTTCATCGTCGAGCTTTAGCACATGCATTCCCCGGTAAATATCCGAAAACGGACGTTTCACTTCGGGATATTGGATAGTCACTTCTCGTTTGAAAAAATGACTAAGGGTTATAGACATACCTTTTAAAACAGCCGGTAAATAGAAGCGTTCCAGCAAGGTCATCTTCTTATTCGAAACCACCTTTGATCGGTTTGTCAATGATATTTTAGTTGAATCTTGATTCATGTTGTTCTTGTTTTGAAACGCAATTTTACTTTTTAAACAGTAAATGAAGAAATCCGGTTAAAACCATATTAACGATAGCCCACGGCATTAAACCTTTCCATCCGAAACGCATCAACTGATCATATCGGAAACGTGGTAATGTCCAGCGAACCCACATAAACAGAAATCCAAAGAAAGTGATTTTTATGAAGAGTGCAGCTGTTCCTAAAATAGTCACCATATTATGCGACAATCCTAAATCGTTCATGAAAGGAAAATCATAACCTCCGAAAAAGAGCGATGAAATCATGGCCGACGAAATAAACATATTAATGTATTCCGAAAAAAGATAAAATCCAAGTTTCATCGAGCTGTATTCGGTGTGATACCCCCCAATAAGTTCACTGTCGCATTCGGGTAAGTCAAAAGGGGCACGGTTACATTCGGCAAAAGCACAAATAAGAAACACCACGAAACCAATTGGCTGCGTAAATACATTCCAATGCATGCCGTGTTGTTGTGCAACAATTTCATTCAGGCTTAAACTTCCGGTAGTCATCACAATGGTTACAATGGACATACTCATAGCCAGTTCATAACTGATCATTTGTGAAGCGGCGCGGACCGAACCCATTAACGCATATTTATTGTTAGAGGCCCAGCCACCAATCATAATTCCATAAACGCCAATGGAAACAATGGCAAATACATAGAGAACACCCACATTTACATCGGCCACTTGTAAGGCAAATTCTGTTCCCCCTATATTTAATGTACCTCCCCAGGGTATAACAGCACTGGTAAGCAGTGCTACCAACATAGTAAGCGATGGACCGAGGATATAAAGAACTTTATCGGCATTGGCAGGCATAAACTCTTCTTTGAAAAAGAGTTTCATCCCGTCGGCTACCGGCTGTAACAGTCCGAATATTCCCGCGCGATTGGGTCCTAGTCTGTCCTGAAAGAATCCGGCAACTTTACGTTCGGCCAGTGTAGCATACATAGCTATCATTAAACTTAATAATAAGATAACTACACACAAGATTAGTTTATATAGAACGAATTGTATATCCATAATTATTCCATTACTTCTTTTATAGGGTTAATTACCGAGGGTATAACCACATTTTTATAATGATTTTGATTGATCACCGAATAAGATTCAATCTTTCGGGGTCCTTCAATGATCCAGTCAGCACTATTCTTTTTCTCAAACCGGCATTCGTTGCAAATAAAATCATGCACTTCACCGTATTTGTCTTTTCGTCCGGTTACGCGATATACCTCATCTCCTCTGAACCAGATAGTCGCTTTGCCACTACATTTTGGACATTCGCGGTGCGCATCCATCGGTTTCAGAAACCAAACACGGTTTTTGAACCGGAAAGTTTTATCGGTTAATGCTCCAACGGGACAAACATCAATCATGTTCCCTGAAAAATCATTTTCGATAGCCTGATGGATAAAGGTAGATATCTCCGACTTTTCCCCACGGTATAATATTCCATGAACACGGGTTTCGGTCAGTTGATCAGCTGCATATACACAGCGGTAACACAAAATGCAACGATTGGGGTTAAACTGAATCAGGTTACCAATATCAATTTTCTCATAAGTGCGTTTCTCTTCTTCGAAACGGGATGTATTGGCCCCGTGTTCGTAGCCCAGGTTTTGCAAGTCACATTCTCCTGCCTGATCGCAAACGGGACAATCGAGCGGATGATTCAGCAGTAAAAATTCTACTACAGCTTTGCGGGCCTCTACTACCAGAGGCGAAGTCAGGTTTTCAACCACCATGCCGTCCATTACCTCGGTGCGACACGAAGCTACTAATTTAGGCATCGGACGTGGATCGGCTGTGGATCCCTGTGCCACTCGTACCATACACGACCGGCATTTACCACCACTGTTTTTCAGCTCGGAATGATAGCACATTGCCGGAGGAACAACACTACCGCCAATCATGCGAGCTGCTTGTAGGATGGTCGTTCCCGGTTCTACCTCTATGCTTTTATTATCTATTGTTACCTTAAACATCAATCAAGAATTTACAATTTGATCATTTACAATTTACGATTGAGAAATAAATTTTCTCTCAATTTATTCCCCTTTTCAAATTTGGGGTGTTTCTATAGGAAGTTTCCCATGTTTAATGTTCTTCACTACATCCGGATGCTCCACATGAAATTCAAACTCACTCCGAAAGTGACGAATAGCAGCACTTACAGGCCACGCAGCAGCATCACCCAATGGGCAAATAGTGTTACCTTCTATCTTGGAAGCGATACTTACCAACAAGTCAATATCTTTCATTTTCCCTTCGCCGTTTTCAATTCGGTACAGAACACTTTCCATCCAGCTGGTTCCTTCGCGACAAGGAGAACATTGACCGCAGGATTCGTGGTGGTAAAAACGGGAAAAATTATAGGTGTTGCGCACAATGCAGGCATCTTCGTCGAATACAATAAATCCACCCGACCCGAGCATAGAGCCACTCACAAAACCGCCTTCGGATAAAGATTCGTAGCTCATCAGACGTGGTTGCCCTTCAATTGTCTTTAGAATCAGATTTTTGGGGAGAATTGGTACCGATGAACCACCGGGAATAACAGCCTTCAGTTCTTTACCTCCTTTTACACCTCCGCAATATTTGTTGCTGTAAATAAATTCTTCGACTGGCAGACCAAGTTCTATTTCATAGACACCCGGATTATTGATGTTTCCGCAAGCTGAAATAAGTTTGGTTCCGGTGCTGCGACCGATACCTATTTTGGAATAGGTTTCGCCACCATTGTTGACAATCCAACCAATATTCGATAAAGTTTCCACATTGTTGACTACTGTTGGGCAACCGTACAGTCCCTTGATGGCCGGGAACGGTGGCTTCAGGCGTGGATTACCTCGTTTGCCTTCCAGTGATTCCAGTAAAGCGGTTTCTTCACCACAAATGTACGCACCTGCACCACTATGAACATGAATATCTAAGTCATAACCGCTTCCCAGAATATCTTTTCCCAGTAATCCGGCTTTGTATGTTTCTTTAATGGCTTCATTCAGAATGCCAATAATGTATTTAAATTCGCCTCTTACATAAATATATGCTTTATTAGCTCCCAAGGCATAAGCGGCACAAATCATTCCTTCAATCAGCCGATGCGGAATATGTTCCAAGAGGTAACGATCTTTGAATGTCCCCGGTTCGCTCTCATCGGCATTGCAAATGAGGTAACGCGGATTACCACTCTTTTTATCAATAAAGCTCCATTTCATTCCTGTTGGAAATCCGGCACCACCACGTCCACGT
>JAATGT010000231.1 GCA_015654525.1 Bacteroidales bacterium | reverse complement strand
TTACTTATACGACATTATATTTATCTAAGTACTTAAGTGCACTTAGAATCACAGAAGGTTTAATCTTTGTGTAGCTCTGTATTCTCAGTGTCTTAGTGGTTATTTTTTTGTATTAAGTAAGTGGAAAAATACTTCGATCTGCATTTTAATCTTTTTCCATTTCTAAATTTACTTATACAACATTATATTTATAGAAGTACTTAAGTGCACTAAGAATCACTAAAGATTTAAACTTTGTGTAGCTCTGTGTTCTTAGTGCCTTAGTGGTTGTTTTTTTTTGTATTCAAATAAACAGACTTGTAACTCGTAACTATTTATTTGTAACTACTTGAATCTTGAAGTTTAGGCTTTTAAATATAGATTTTTATGAAAGCACATTTGATTTACCCTGCATCTCTGCTGTTGTTTTTCGTTGCTGCTTGTTCATCTTCAAAAACAACTCCGAAAGTAATCAATGAGATTACCCAAAAAGTAGAATCGATAGATTTTACTATAGAAATGAATTATGCCAATCCCTTACGGGGAAAGCACATTTATCTGACTTCCGGATACGATTTGCGTATTAAAAATGATTCCGCCTTTGCGTATTTACCCTATTATGGTGTGGCTTATACAGCACCTTATAACAGTAGCGACGGAGGAATAAAGTTTGCAGAACCAATGTCCGACTATGGTATTACACCGCACAAAAAAGCAGATGGTTGGGATATTCGTTTTAAAATCAACTCCCGGTCCGGAGTTTATAATCTGGCGTTGAATGTATTTAATAACGGAAGCACGACCTTGTCTGTTGAATCGAACGAAAGAGATATGATAAGGTTTGATGGCATGCTGAAAACGCCATGACGTAATGATTAATTTTGAAGTAAAAGCTTGCTGTGATATTCATTTTCATATCAATGTCTGATGTCAGATTTTAATTCCGTATTATATCTGCTTCCTGACTTATAGATCGAAATTTGCATTTTCAAAGAGGCAGAAATAATTAAAGAATTATTTCTTTAATCTCTTGGCAGTTTAAAAAAAAAGTCGGATATTTATACTCGATTTGAGGAAATAAAAATATCATCTCATTTAAATGATAATTAATAAGTTGACTTTTCTTTAATCGTAATTTTTTGTTCTTTTTTCTCTTAAACTCAAACAATCAATTTTACATACAAAATGAAAGAAATTAAATTCAGTCTTGTTTACCGCGATATGTGGCAGGCTTCGGGCAAATATGTGCCACGTAAGGACCAATTAGCTAAAATTGCTCCGGTAATCATTGAAATGGGATGTTTTGCCCGTGTTGAAACAAATGGTGGTGCATCTGAACAAGTAAACTTGCTCTACGGTGAAAACCCTAATGATGCAGTACGTACATTTACCAAGCCGTTTAACGAAGTTGGTATCCAAACTCACATGCTCGACCGTGGATTGAACGGTTTGCGTATGAACCCGGTTCCTGCCGATGTTCGCGAGTTGATGTACAAAGTAAAAAAAGCGCAAGGCGTTGATATTACACGTATCTTTTGCGGTTTGAACGATGTTCGGAATATAATTCCTTCTATTCATTATGCTAAAGCTGCAGGCATGATTGCTCAGGCTACTATGTGTATCACTTATTCTCCTATTCATACGGTTGAATATTATGTGAACATGTCGGAACAACTGATTGCTGCCGGTGCTGATGAAATCTGCTTGAAAGATATGGCTGGTATCGGTCGTCCGGTAATGTTGGGACAAATTGTAAAAGCTATTAAAACAGCTCACCCTGACATTATTCTTCAGTATCATGGTCATACAGGTCCCGGTTTCTCGGTGGCTTCTATGCTCGAAGTTGCTAAAGCCGGTATCGATTACCTGGATGTAGCTATCGAACCATTGGCATGGGGTATGGTTCACCCAGATGTGATTACTATTCAGGCTATGTTGAAAGATGCAGGATTCAAAGTTCCTGAAATCAACATGAATGCTTATATGGAAGCACGTCGGTTGACTCAAAGCTTTGTGGACGACTTCCTGGGATACTTCATGGACGAACGTAATAAATTCATGACTGCATTACTTATCGGTTGTGGACTTCCCGGCGGTATGATGGGTTCGTTGATGGCCGACCTGAAAGGTGTTCATGCAGGTATCAACTCGTACCTGAAAGGCGAAAACAAAAAAGAACTTACTACCGACGAATTGCTGGTTATGCTGTTCGACGAAGTGAAATATATATGGCCTAAGTTGGGTAATCCACCGTTGGTAACTCCGTTCAGTCAATATGTAAAAAATATTGCGTTGATGAATGTTATGTTCCTGGTTAAAGGACAACCCCGTTTCAGCATGATTGACAAAAACAGCTGGGATATGATTTTGGGTAAAGCCGGAAAACTTCCCGGAACTCTTGATGCCGAAATTATTGCTTTGGCAGAAAAAAACAAATACGAATTCTTCGAAGGAAATCCTCAGGACAACTATCCAAACGAATTGCCACGTTTCATCGAAGAGATGAAAGAAAAAGGCTGGGATAGAGGTAAAGACGATGAAGAATTATTCGAATTTGCGATGCACGAAAAACAATATCGTGATTTCAAATCGGGTGAAGCTAAAAAACGTTTCGAAGGCGAACTGGAAGCAGCTATCAAAGCTAAATTTGCAACCAGCACAATCGAAATTCCAGACATCCGTGCACTGAAATATCCAAATGCAGAACCGGTGGTTTCAAACGCTACAGGTCGTGTAATCTGGGAACTTGACTTTAATGAAGTGTCGGTAGAACCTGTACACGGAAAAGCAGTCAAAGAATTCGATACTCTGTGTACTATCCAGACAAACTACGGATTGGAACATATCGGTAGCTTCTGCAACGGTCGCATTGTAGGTGTAGAAAAGAAACAAGGCGAAGTGGTGCGCAAAGGTGAAGTGCTGGCGTATATCGAAAAGAACTAATTCTTTTTCGCTTTAAATATAAAAAGAGACATTGCAGAATTGCAGTGTCTCTTCTTTTTTCAATCCTTTCAACCACGCGATAAAATCGCGCGGGAGCGGAAGGTTATGAAAACTAAGGCATCCTACTTGCTCTTTTCTAATGGATGACATATTTACCTAAGTAGAGGTGATATTCCAATCGTACGGAATTATTTTTTATTTCGGCCTCTAAATTTTGCTTCCATCTTTTTATTTTCTTCTATCATGTTTGTCAACTCAGGTTCAATCAACGGCAATAAATCTTCCGCTAATGAATACATATTGGTTGAAAACAGCATAGGTATTCCATTTTCATCTTCTTTGTAGTTTTTCTTAGCATTTTCAATATTAGGATAAATGCTTAAAATAGCCTTGTCCGGTTTTATTCCCCCGCGAATTACACTAGGCAACCAACCTTTAAACTTACTACTGATTTTTAGTGGATCCAGAGGCAGCGGAAAATTTGGTATTGAATCACAATAAGCGTAATATAACCAAATTTCAAAACATGAGTTGCTTATAATTAGTCTGAAACCTTCACGCTCACACCTTGGCTTAATTCGGATGAGTTCTGTCATAAAATGATCGACATCTGATATAAGATATATATTATCAGTTTCAGCATCTTCATTTTGACTAGTTGTGTAACGCGCTTTCTTATATTCAGCTAACTCAAGCATTCCATCAGGCGATAGCTTTTGTGGATCAGCAATAAACTCTAATTTAATCCGCTTAAATTTATCATGAACAGATATAATTTTGAAATAATCTTTTTCACGGACTTCACCACCAGATATGATTACAAAAAATGCCTTAGGCATTTCCTGCAAATCTGTTTTCTGATAATTCGCTATTTGAGTTTTGCCTACAAGTGCATGCGAAGCTTCTATTTCAACAGTTTTCTTTTTCTGTTGTGGTAGAAGTTCTTCTTCAGGATTACCTTTACTATATGTGCGTTTTGTTTCTGCCATTAAAAATTGAAATCGCCTAGTTGTGGTACAGCACCATAACGTCCATCCAAATATCCGTTTTCAAGGTTAATGGTATTATGTATATTGAAATTATTAATAGAATACATTTTTGAATTACCATTTTCCTTTTCAGTTAACCATATTTCGTCTGGTCTAAGCAGTTCTTGCTGATTAATCAATCTTGTAGTATGGGTTGTGAATATTAATTGCCCTTTAGATTGTTTAGTCCCATAAAACTGGAGTAATGAAAACATCAGATTAGGATGGATACTGTTGTCTATCTCATCGATAAAAACAACTTTCTCTTTATTTATAGCATCGTATATTGCCGGAATTAAAGTCAATAGTCGAACGGTTCCATCTGATTGTGTGGTAATTTTCATCTCTTTTTTAAAGCCAGACTGCCCCATTTGCTCAAACAAAAATTCTTGTACGGTTTTCACTCCTTTTTTTAATGAAACAGAGAAAATATTTCTGTTATTTTCAATTCTAGAAATACCCGTATTAGGTTTTAATGAATCATTTTCCATGATTTGCTGCAACCCCTTAGCATTTTTATTGTCAGTAATCCATCGATCAAAAGGCGTATCGGCTATCTTTATGGTATGAATACCTACTCCAATATTTTCAAATATTTCATTTGTTAGATTCAATAATGCAGTTTGCTTAGACATCAATTCAATTAATGCAGGTACAGTACTGTTTATTGTAACTATCTCCAAATTTTTTTCAAACCACTCAAAAGCTAATTTTACATCTTTGCTTGTAAGCACCGGAAACTTTTGGTTTAAAGGGAGAAGCGATGATTGAGGATTCATTGTCAACAACTGCTTAGCTGAACTCTCATTATCCAAATAGCCGGAAGTGATTTCGGCTCCATTTCGCTTAAATAAAAGCTTGTCAGTGGTTTTTTCTAATCCCGATTCATATAACGATTCTTGAATGTTCTTTTTATCAACTTCCAGTTTGTAGACAAAGTATTTTTCTTTGATAAAAAATTCTATTTCAAAATGTATCTTAGCTTGTTTTACAGGGGCTAGTTGAAAAATATATTCATCCAAATCAACATTCTTCAAAAAATCTTCATTCGTTACAAATGATTGAATGAAGCTGACGGCTTTAATAAAGTTCGACTTACCCGAGCCATTAGCTCCATAAATGGCAGCTTGTTTTAGCAACGGAACAGTCATTTCTCCATAAATATGATTGGGGAAAGAAGCCCGCTTAGGGTTCGGGAACATATCGAATACCGTTTCTTCAAAAAATGAAAGAAAGTTCTTGATTTTTAATCGCAATAACATGATTTTTTGATTTATAATTGTATGGCAAAGATATTACTTTTTTCTTATCCGTGAAATATTCACGGATGTATTTCCGCTAATTTAAATATTGTTTGTCACTCTATAGATAAATACATTATTTCATACTAACGAAAATATATTAGCTATTAATTAATCTGTCAGCGTTTAAATTCAAAAATTAGCGGGTAGCAGTCGCTCCAGAGCAGGGATACGATTCTAATAATCTTACATTTGCCCTATATTACTAGCTTTTATCTTTCTTATTTCTTTATTGTTGTAAATGATTTTTATAACGGAGTCTCTAAAGTATTTCATATTTCCTTGAACTTTAGTTGAGTCTGGATCTATGTACTCATAAAAATGGTTATATACAAAGGTCTTCTTTTCTCCGTTGTAATGTATAATAAATTTTTCTTCTGAAGGTGGTATTACAACGACTTTACAAGTTGATTCATAGTTATCGGGAAGTTTATCTAATTGTTTAGATGCATATAGTTTCTGTATTATATCCATTTCGCTTTTAGTGAGTTTGAAATGAAAATGTTGTCGACCTTTTAAATATTGTCTGGTTAATATTCCTGACTTTGTATCTATTGAATCAATCTGATCATAGATAGAAAAATTAAAAGCTTTGTCTTGCTTTGTATGACAACTATAGAATAGTCCGGTTACTAAAAATATAAATATGTATTTCTTCATACTTCTTATTTGTTTTTGATTCTGTCAGTTTGATTAATGCCATTTTTATTGTTCAGCGATGAACCAAACACATTGTATGGACAGGTCATCAACTGCCTCTACATAGAGCCTACTGAAAAACTCAAGCTATCTTTTTTATTAGATTACGGTGCTTCCGTCAAGCCGGAATGTTCCAGCTGCACCTTAAACTTATCCGTGAATCAAAATTCTACAAAGATTCTGCCATGCTGTGGCTTTGTTAGGGTGCAGCGCATCCTAATATTTGTAGCGAGAATAGCAATTCAGCATATTAAAGGTGCAGGGCACCGTAATATCATATGCAAAGAAATTAAGAGGATAGTTGCAAAAACCTTGCATGTTGAAAAGCTAAATATCATTCATATTGAATTTAATGAGTTAGTAGTTTTTCAGCGGACCCTACTAAACTTTTACTTCGCTGGTGTGGTTCTGCTAAACTGTGACATTCTATCATTAATATATAGCAGAGTGGATCATTTTTATTTCAAGTTTGCATAACAAGTAAAATACTCTATAACAATAAATATAGGTATTAGAAAAGAAAGTGCTACTGAAAACCAATACCCTAAATTATATATTCTTTGTCGGAATTTTTCTTCATTCTTTTTATTAAAGTGTTTGTCTGTAAAAGCTCCGAGATTATAAAATAGGTTCGCAATTAGTATTGCAATCAGAAAGATAAATCCCTGAACAATGAAACCGAAAATTGTAATTTCAAATTCATAGTCGTGAGGTGCAATTAAAATGCTTCCTAGTATAACATAAAGTATGTACGATATTATTCCTGAAATAATTAACCCCATATTATATTTCTTACGTCGGCTTTCCCACCAATCTGGGATATCTGGAGTTGAATTATGGTTACGAGTTTCCATTTTATATTAGTTCTTTAAGTTATGCAATGCCTTTTTTTATGCTACCCATGCTGCCGCATTATTCCATTGTGTGACTCCTGGAATTACTCATTATTGCTAAATATTCTTTGTTTTTCATTCCTTTCAACCACGCGATATAACCTAAAATCCGCAAGTGTTGGTGGAAAATACTTGTAGAACTTTGTAAATAAAGATATTGCTATTTGCGAAAATACACTTAATTTAGTGCAAACAAAAATAGGCAGATGAAAGTAGTAGAAAGTTCTAAGATATCTCCATTTGGAGGACTAAATTATGTGTTAAATGAGTTTGAGCAACTTAAGATAAGAGAATTGGTCAATAATGAATTACCAAAACTACCAAAACAAGTCCGGTATAGTTGGTATGATTTGTTGGCTTCTTATTGGTCCGTATTTTTTTGTGGAGGTGATTGTGCCGAAGATTTATCTATTAATTTGAAAGACGGATTAAAGGGAAATCCATTTATCAATATATCAAGTCCTGATCGGATCTTAGAACGACTTAAATCATTAAGCATACCCTCTGTTTTAGTTGAGACAAAACGAGGTAAATCAGTCAATGAGTTTAGTGTAAATCTGGATCTGAATCGATTGAATTTAAAATTATTGAGTCGTTTAGAGACTTTTAAAAAGAAAGACGTTGTTTTGGATTACGATAATACGTTGCTTTTTTCTGAAAAAGCAGATGCACGTTTTACTTATAAAAAAGAGAGAGGCTACTCTCCTGGAGTTGGAATGATTGGTAAGCATGTTGTTTATGTTGAAAATCGCAATGGGAATAGTGCTGCCCATATTTTGCAGGATGAAACATTTAAGCGAATGGCAGAATTATTAAAACAAGAGGGGATTAATATTAAGTCTGTAAGAGCTGATTCTGCGTCTTATGGTTTTGAAATTATTAAAAGCATGCGCAAATATGCTCAAACTATATTTGTCAGAGCCCGTATGAACGCATCTATTGAAGAAGCTATCGCAAAAATAGAAACATGGGAAAAGATTAACGTAGCAGAGCAAGAGATATATCGAGGTTCAACCCTTTTTACGCCATTTAAAAAAGCTGCCAGAGAAGCAAAATACACCCAACCACTGGAGGAGTATCGGTTAGTTGTTACCAAAGAAAAACGCATAGATGGGCAAATCAATATCTTTACAGGTGAAGCTTACAACTATTCTGCAATTATGACTAATGATTTTGAAATGACAAATGATGAGGTGGTCTTTTTTTACAATGCAAGAGGGGCAGAAGAAAGAGAGTTTGATGAACTTAAAAATGATTTTGGTTGGAACAATATGCCGTTTTCACAACTGGAGCAGAATACTGTATTCCTTATTATAACGGCAATGTGTAAAAACTTATATCATTATATTATCCAACGTTTTTCACAAACAATAGCATGCTTAAAACCGAACTATAGGATTAAGAAGTTTATCTTCAGGTTCATTTGTACCCCTGGCAAATGGTTCAAACAAGGGCGAACTATGAAATTAAGAATATATGGTGATATTGTATTAAAGACATAGTAGAGAATTTTAAATGACATACTGATAAACAACTAACAGAT
>JAATGT010000309.1 GCA_015654525.1 Bacteroidales bacterium | reverse complement strand
TTCATAATTTTTTTATTAGCCCCCTCAATCCCCCAAAGAGGGAATTCAAGAAGATTGTTATCGTTAATATATTTAGTTTTACATGACTAATAGCCCCTCCGAAGGAGGGGTTGGGGAGGCGATTTATCTTAATTCTGTGTGTTTGTAGAAATCCTGATCGCTGTAGTCCAGATTTTCGCCGGCCATTCCCCATATAAAGGTATAGTTGCTGGTGGCAGCAGCCGAGTGGATAGACCATTCGGGTGAAATAACGGCCTGGTCACCTTTCATCCAGATATGGCGGGTTTCGGTAGGTTCGCCCATAAAGTGACAAACAGCATTTCCTTCGGGGACTTCAAAGTAAAAATAAGCTTCCATACGACGGCTGTGTGTGTGTGCAGGCATGGTGTTCCATACACTTCCCGGAGCCAGTTCGGTCATACCCATTTGAAGCTGGCATGTTTTCAACACCTGACAAACCAACATTTTGTTGATGTTGCGATGATTGGAGCCTTCCAACGAACCCATTTCGGCAACTACCGCATCGGCTTTTGTTATTTTACGATCGGGGAAAGTTTTATGTGCGGGAGCAGAGTTGAAATAAAATTTAGCAGGATTCTTGGCATTAATGCTTTCAAATGTCACTTTGCGATCGCCGGCACCCAGGTAAAGCGCTTCTTTAAATCCTAATTCGAAAGTAACGCCGTCTACTGTAATCTTTCCGGCACCACCAACATTAAAAGTTCCGAATTCACGACGTGAAAGGAAGAAATCTGATTTCAACGGATCGATAGCATCAAGAGTCAGAACTTGATTAACGGGCATTGCTCCACCTACTACCAAACGGTCGTACAGTGAGTAAACCATATTCACTTCATCAACGGTGAAGACTGTTTCAATCAAATGTTCTTTACGTAAGCGGGCGGTATCATACTGCTTTGCATCTTCGGGATGAGAAGCATACCTGATTTCATAATTTGTTTTCATTCTGTATATTTTGTTGTTGATTTTAAAATCGTTACACAATATGTAATTGGTCGACCAAAATTACGATTTTATTTACACAAACAAGATTATACAAGATGCTATTTAAAACATATTATTAAACATTAACTGCAAAATCAGTACGATGGTCTTGTAGAAAAGGAAATAAAAAAACTAAAGACGATCGGGTATTTTATCTTTAGTTTTCAATGTGATCAGGTCTCTTTCCGATAAGCCAAGAAAGTAAAGATGAAGATTTTTATTTTATCTTTAATAGCCAGCCCAGGTTAACAGAGAAATATAGATTATGAGAATCACTAAAGTAATCGGTAGGGCTATTCGGATACAAATCGTTTAATGAATAGTTGCCACGCGTATCAAGTTGAATGATATTGCCATGAATATTAAACAGTATACCAAAACCTGCACACAAGCCATAGTCAAAGGTATTCGCAACAGGATCGGTTTGTTGCTTCAGAGTAGAATTGGTAGTTTCATTTTTCAATGTTTTTTCCGAAAGTAAGTAACTTACTTTAGGTCCTATATTAATAAAGAAACGGGTCTTTTTACCCATATAAATATGAGTCATAAAAGGCAGTTCGATATAATTCAATTGGCGGGTGTATAAACCGGAAGACTCTTTCCAACCACGTTGTGAGAAATTTAATTCTGCCTGCATACCTACATTTTTCTCAGCAATGTACCTGAAAACAAAACCTCCATTGTAACCTTGCAGCAAACCTTGTGAAACAGACGGATTAAATATCACCATTGACTCATTAACGCCGGCATTGACACCAATATAAACTTCGGGTTTGATTAATCTGTCCTGCGCAAAAACAGAAGCGGAAAGGACTAAAAGAATAAGTATAGATAGTTTTCTCATAAGTGATTCGTATTGTGAATTATTGGGCTTTATCTTCACCCAAATAAACACGTTGATTGATAAATCCCGAGCCTGTCGAACTCCGCTCGAAAAGTGGTTGCGACTGAATGCCGTTGACACCGTTGGCTGAGCTGATTTTGTTTCCGAATTTATTTCCGTAACGCTGAATAAGTGTTACAAAGTAATTAGTCAAGTCGTATCCCAACAAATCATAACGAGGAGAGTCTTTACTGGCGTCTCGACCGTAATATTGATCAAATTGTTGACCGAAGAGATAAACCAATTCAGGGTTCATATTCGTAATAAATGGAGATATAAAGATGCTCTTCGGCATTTTCTCCGTTTGACTTCTCCAGTTATAAGGCTCCAGAACAGCAAAATCAACATTCGCTGTGTTTTGTTTCAATGTGCTGATATAAGGAGCGGCATTCGAATATTTATCAGTATTAAAGATGATCAGATTCTTTCCTGTTTTTTTCAGCACACTTGCAAAGTTAGCATTGGCCGGGCTTGACAGTTCCAGTTTAGAAAATGTTCTTTTTGTTTTCAGTAGCTCTTTGCGTAACAGTTCAGCATTCACTTTACCATCGTCCAGTGAATTGACACCCGCAATATCGGCAAAAACAATATGCGTATATTTATATTTACCATTAAGCAGCTCCATAAGATATTTCACTTCGCTTTCGGTTCCCGGATTAAACTGGAACAGGTAGGGATTGTTATCAATATCGGCCACTTTAGACGAAAATGGAATAAGCGTATTTATTTTGTTTTCTTTTGCAAAGTCGGCAACCAATGGAACCTGACTGCTAAATGCCGGTCCTATAATCAGGTCTACAGTTTTAAGCCCCGGATTTGACAATATCTCATTCATTTTATCTTCCGAACCCTCGGTGTCATACGTATAGATCTCGAACGAAGTACCTTTTTGTTTAGCTTGCTGAATAGCTATCAGTGCTCCGGCATAAAAATTTTGGAAGCGATCTAACTTCGGATCCCGTTTGGAGTCGTCGAGCATAAAAGGTAACAAGAAAGCCAACCGAATGGTCTTCTTTTCGATAAATTTAGTTGCAGGCTGTTTGTCGCTAATTAATTTGGCTTCGGAGGCGGGTTTAGATTTTGTGGCAACCTTTTTACTCTCGTTTTTTTGTACTGCAGGGGCTGGTATTTTTAGTTCGCTGCCCACTTCTATTGTTTTCTCCGAGCCCGGGTTTAGTTTTATCACATCTTTTATCTCCACATTATAGCGCTTGCTTATAGAAAATAAAGTTTCGTTTAGCTTAACAGTGTGTGTTCTGAAGTGTGGAGTTATACTTGCAGTTAGCGCCGGCTTTGCTTTTTCAGTTGTAGGCACCTTTGTTTCTTTGGTCACTGCGGGTTTGGTATCTTTGACTACTGCCGGAATGGTTTCTTTTGTAGCAACAGCCCTGGTTTCTTTCACGGCAACAGGAATTTTCAGAATGAGACCTTCTTTAAATCCATTTTGAACAATGGGATTGTATTTTACAATATCTTCCTGACTCACATTGTATAGGCGGCTGATGGCAAAAAGAGTTTGTTTTTTTGCCACTTTGTGCTCAATAAATTTAGGAGTACTTTTTGTTTCAACCTGAGCTTTCTTTTCGCTGCTATGATGAACCGGAATCAAAATTTGTTCGCCGGCTTTCAATCCGTTTTTAATGTATGGATTGGCTTTGGCAATATCGTCGGCGACG
>JAATGT010000315.1 GCA_015654525.1 Bacteroidales bacterium | reverse complement strand
TGCGAAAATTTGTGTTGTTTGCGTCATTTGCGTGCTTTTGATAGACCCACGAGCATTTGTGCCTTTTCGTGGCAATAAAACAGCAGCATATCTCAAAACTCTTTTTTAGAACGCAAACAACGCAAAATGCGCAAATTAACGCAATCTTATGAAATTTGAATTGAACAAATAATATTCTGTTTTACAAATCTTATTTGCGAAAATTTGTGTTGTTTGCGTCATTTGCGTACTTTTGATACAGCCACGAGCTTTTGTGACTTTTGTGCTAAAATCAATAGCAACAAACTATTTTAATATTCAACCCACTTCGGGGTTGTGGACGTAGGGGTCATTCCTATCCCCCAGTTCCGCAAGCTTCACTGGGGGTTACTCACATTTAGCCACTTCGTGGCAATAAAATAGTAGCAGATCCTAAAATAAATGCAACTACCCTCCTATTGGATAGTTGCTTTATTCTTTTATTATAAGTGAGTTTGGGATAAACTCAGATTCATTTTCCAACCAGATATAAATATTACGGTGCGCTGCACCTAGTGATGATAGAATGATCCTAAATGCTACAAATGGTCAGGGACTCTGTCCCTCAGAAGGTGCAGCGCACCGAACTATTATATTTTACATGCATCTTGAGAAACAAAATATATTTTTAAGTTGACTATGTCTTTCTATCTATTTCTGACTTCAATCTCAGCTTATAGTATCATGGTAATTTGTAATTCGCTCCAGGGGCCCGACAGGTTAGGATGTCTGGTATTATACCAGCGGAAGTAAATATACAGATTCTTTCCTTTGAGCTCGGGGTTTAATTCAAGATTAAACGTTCCTTTGGTAGAAAGACCTGTTTTCATTCCTTCCTCATTAACTGATGTGGGGGCTACAGTACCTGTTTTGTACAGAAACTGTACACTGTCAGCATCGCTAAATATAGCTGCCCGCGCACCTGAAGTGCTGTAACATTTTATGGCTATAATACCTCCACCAAGTTGAATGAAAGTAACCGAAACCGGTTCTTTGATAGCTGTAACAGTGCGGGTGCGGGTAGTTTTGGGTGATACGCCGCCATTGATATTAAATGCACCCAAATCATACACTGTAGCATTAGGAGATGCTGCAATACGATCCAGAATATGATTTTCCTGATCGTAAGCAGTGGCTTCGTCAATAATCCCAAGCAGGCTGTTACGAATAGCCCGTGTTCTGCTATTCATTACATCGTTGTACATCAAAAGTAGTGGAGTGTATTCAGTTTCGAATGCTTTCCATTGTTTCATCTCTTCTGCCGTTAATCCAATTCTTACACCATTGGGTTCGGGAGTTCCGGCAAGGATATAGGCATTTGTTGATACAATGTAAGTGCCAAACCCATTAATAGTCCGTGGAATTCTGGTTCCTGTTGTCATAATCTTTTTGTTTTTGTTATTTAATTGAGAATCATCTGCTGTCTTTTGACGATTCAAAGATACTGTCAGAATTTTCGGATTGGTACTGGACTAGTGATGATTTGCTCGTTTTCGTGAAGATTTGCTCCCTTTTTAGGATGATTGGCAGTTTTTAGTCGGTAGTTGGTAGTGAAGAATGGGTAGTTTATTAGTGATAAATGATTAATCGGTAGTAAGTAGTAGGTAATGATAAATGATTAGTGATTAGTGACGAATGGATAATCGGTAGTTGATAGTGATAAATGATTAGGAAACTAAATGAACTAAATGCCTTAATGATAAATGACTGGTTGTTAGTGATTATTTGTAAATGATTAATGGGTAAATAATAAAAAGTATATATGTGCGTAGCTGTTAGTATCTCCCTACCAGCTACTAGTTCCCAACAACTAATCACTAATCATTTATCGCTTATCACTAATTACTCGTTTAGCTATTCCCATTTCTTTCATCAATTTTTTAAAGTAAGGGGCTTTTTTTTTCGAGACTTGAACAGTGCGGTTGCACAGGGAGAATGTCATTTTTGACGATGCGACGCTCCATTGTTCTATTCGGTTTATATTGACCACAAACGAAGCATGGCAATGTTTTATATATGGATAATCGGCTACAAGTTCTCTAAAGGCTTTCAGGGTCATGATTTTACTTAGCGTATTAATTCTATTACCCTGAAGTACGTGAATAGATATGGTGTTCACACTGGATTCGACATAAAGTATAGAGCTTACATTCACTTTTTCTCCTTTTATAATAATAAATCCGGTGGGTGCCGGTGCAGGAGGAGCTACTTCTGTTGACTCCTCGGTTATAACTACTGTTGACGGCTCTTCAGCTACAGCTATTGGTATTAACTCTTCAGCTGCTGCCACTTCTGTAGGTGATTCGGTTATAACTACTTCTGTTAGATCTTCAGTTACAGCTATTGGTGTTGGTTCTTCGGTTGCTACCACTTCTGTAGGTGGCTCGGGTATAGCTACTTCTGTTAGCTCTTCAACGACTGTTATTGATTCTTCGGTTACAGGGACAGGAGTGTTATCGGTAAGTATATCTTCCGAAGGCGGAAGTGTTGCCGGACTTATTAGTTGGGCAGGCCTTAGTTTGGTATAAATAAAATAACCAAAGCCCGCAAGGGTGAAAATGCCTAAAAAGCTATTATGTAGCTGGAAGGATAAAAATAAACTGACGCTAAAGCTGATTTCTTCTATGTAAAAATCGGTAAAGAACCAACTATGTATAGCCACCAGGGGAACATAAATACTTAGGATATGCAGATCTTTGCCAATGGTCCAGCTTTCGCGACGAAAATAGGCAGGACGAAACCACGAATAAACAAAATAGATTACCCCATAGGTACCAATATAAATTACACTGTAGCCACTCAAAAACAAATGTTTATGCAAAGCCTGCCAGCTGCTGATACCAAAAGGCTCAAATACATTCAGAAAAATGGCAAAAACAATTATCAGGTCAAGAAAATAGATTCTGCCTTTTCGGTACGATAAAAATAATGTCGATGGACGATTCAGGGAGTTAATTATTCTTTCACGCATAGTCGGTTAGCTCTATGTCTACGTAGTTGTAAGACGGATTTTACATATTTTACATTTTTCTATGTTTATCCCCTACGGGGAACTGGCTGTGAATCCTTTCATTTTCTATTGATATATATTCCCTACGGAAAACGACTCATTACAAATAGAATGCGCATGCATGCAAGGTCTGATTCGTATTAATAACTAATCACTTCCCACTACTTCAATACCCTCTTTTGTATTGCCACGGAATGTCAGTTTCCAACTCCAACTCCTTCGCAGCGTTGATGGCAAAATGTGGATTGCGTAAATACTCGCGGGCAATGACTACTACATCGGCAGCACCTTGGGTAATAATGTCATTGGCTTGCTGTGCATTGATTATCATTCCCACAGTTCCGGTCAGAACACCAGTTTGTTCTTTGATAGCCGTTGCAAAAGGAAGCTGGTAACCGGTATATACCAGGGACTTATCCACATGAGCAAATCCCCCACCCGACGCCGTAATAAAATCAACTCCGTTTTCGACCAGCATCCTTGAAAGCTTAACACTATCTTCCAATGTCCATGCTTCCGGTGTATCCAGATAATCTACAGCCGATATTCTGACAAGTAAAGGCATTGTTTCGGGGATTACCGCCCGCACTGCCTGAACGGTCTCGATCAAAAAGCGGATTCTGTTTTCAAAACTTCCCCCGTACTCATCGGTCCGGTGATTGATAACTGCCGAATAGAACTGATGAAACAAATAACCATGTCCGGCATGCAATTCTATGGTATCGAATCCGGCTTCTACGGCGCGTTTGGCTGCTTCTACAAAGTCGGTCTTTATCTGTTGCATTTCTGCAACGGTCAATTCTGCAGGAACAACTCCACTCATCATGGTAGCCGAAGAACTTTTGGTTATCCAACCCCCGTTTTCGACTGTCATGGGTTTAAAACCTTCGTTGGGATGCGTATGACTGCCCTTGCCCCCGGAATGCCAAAGCTGTACGGCAATGGCCGCACCTTGTTGCTGTACAAACTGCACAATGGGTTTCCAGGCTTCTACCTGTTCATCATTCCACAGACCTACATCAGCCAGAGTGTTCATTCCTTCGGGCGAAACAGCCGTACATTCGGTAATGATTAATCCGGCACCACCCGCGGCACGACTGCCCAGATGTACTAAATGCCAATTGGTTGGTTTGCCATCTACCCCACTGTATTGTTGCATGGGCGATAGGGCTATTCTGTTTTTAAGTGTAAGACTACGGATAGTCAAAGGCGTAAATAAATTAGTTGTATTCATATTTTTATTATTTAAAATGTTTGTATAAGTAATGAGATTGTATCAGAAGCACGCAAGTAACGCAAATGGCACAAATTTTCGCAAATAAGATTTGTAAAGTAGAATATTATTTGCTGAGTTTCAATCCAATAAGGTTGCGTTAATTTGCATGTTTTGTGTTATTTTCGTGCTAAAAAGACTTTTGAGACAGCCTCTTTTGTAAATATACTTTAAACGAT
>JAATGT010000196.1 GCA_015654525.1 Bacteroidales bacterium | reverse complement strand
TTTGGTAGTAACCGGCTTAAAGATTACTTCATTGCCAATGCCTTTTTCTACTCCGTAAGCATTTGTATTTTCAACCGGTTTCCATTCACCGACAGCATCTTTATAAAAAAGTTTCCAGTTTTGTGGCACACGGCATCCACCCCAGGGAGCATCGTCGAACCAGTAAACAGTAGAACGGCTCACTGTTTTTTCGGAAGCAAAATCGTACGAAATCCATTCGGTAGTACCTTCTTTTGGCCACCAGTGATAATAAGGTAACGTACGGTCATTCTCATCTTTCGGAACAAGTCCGTCATTGATAGCAGAAATGGACTTTACATTGTGTGATGCATTCACTTTACTTTCAGAAGCAATGGTGGCAGGCATAGCAGGGCGTGTGGCGCTCAAATCTATCGGCAACCAAACGGCCATGTCGCCACTTCCACGGTGTGCCCAGGCATAATACGGAATCAGAGTCAGTTTCACCTCTTTTGCTACCAGTTTACCCTGTGCATCATAACTCAATGACTGCGCATCGGTCTGGATGGTATTGATTCCGTAAAGCAGGTCCGGTTTTGTTTCTACGTTGAATATCGGTTTCTTATTCATTATAATGCTGAAGATATTGAATTCGTTATCAGGCCATTCGGCACAATACACAATAGGACCACGTTCAACAGCAATTTTACCACGATCGGCTTCTACAGCCGGATTGGCTTTTACAGTACGTGCTTCCATGTCGAAGTGAATTTCTACTTTATCTCCTTTTTTCCATGCACGATTAATACTGAAATAGCCTTTTTCAATGGTGCTTGTTACAACTTTTCCATTTACCTTCACCGTGTAGCCCAAGGTCTTTTTATCGGTATAACTGTACAGGTTTCCGGGAACAACTTGATTTTGTACCCAACCCGGAACGCGAATCTTCAATGTAAAGTCTTGTTTGCCTTTAGGCGAAACTTCCATATTGACATCTCCGGTCCACGGATAGTTGGTACTTTGTTTCAGTTCCACCACTTTACCGTTTACTTTCAGGTCGGAATGGTTTGCCATAAACAGATTGATATATACATCGCTATTGTGTACAGCATAAATATAGCCCGGCACCGAAGGAATAAATCGGCAAATATTCGATGGACAACAAGCACAACCAAACCAGGCCTGACGTTGGTGTTGACCGATTGACTCCAACGGATTCGGATAGAAAAATCCGCCACCATCCAACGATACACCGGAAATAAGTCCGTTATAAAGTGTCCGTTCCAACACATCAAAATACCTGGCATCGCCATGCAACAGGAACAAGCGGTAATTCATATATACATTACCAATAGCTGCACAGGTTTCGCAATAAGCCGACATATTAGGCAGTTCGTAGTTTTTACCAAATGCTTCACCATTGCCGGTTGCACCAATTCCACCGGTTATATACAGTTTTTTATTGACAATATTACTCCAGATACGATCCACAGCATGGATATAGGCCGTATCGCCAGTAAGTGCTGCCACATCGGCCATACCGGTGTACATATAGGTTGCACGCACAGCATGCCCCACCGCCTCATCTTGCTGCACAACCGGTTTGTGCGACTGGCTGTATTCTTCTTTCCGGTCGGTATATCCACGTTTATCCAACAGGAACTTGGCCAAATCAAGGTAGCGTTGTTGACCTGTGAGAACATATAGCTTACAAAGAGCCATTTCGGCAATCTGATGACCAGACACAACCGTTATTTGTCCCGGTTTATCACCAATGGCACGGGCTGCGCAATCGGCATATTTAATGGCAATATCCAGAAAATTACGCTTTCCGGTTGCCTGATAATGGGCAATGGCTCCTTCGATCATGTGACCAAGATCGTATAACTCATGACTCAGATCCTCTTCTTTTTCCCAACGTTTTGTTCCCGACCATTCGTGTGGATGTTTCGGATTCATAGTACGGGCTGTATAAAGATAACCATCCGGTTCCTGAGCGGCTTTTACGATGGTCAACACACTGTCAATATACCTGTCCAGTTTTTTATCCGGATATATTTGCATCTAGTAGCTTGCACCTTCAATGGTTTTATACACATCGGTATCATCAAATGAAAAGCCTTCCACTTTGTAAGATTCGCTGGGATGTGCTGCTTTTACAAAATTCTGATAGCGTCCGGTTTCCTCGCATTTGCTGAAAGCAAGTGGAATGGTCACTTCACGACTGGCTTTAAGCCGTTGTCCCCAAAATGTATCGGTCACCTTAACCGATGTAAAAGGCACCGGGGTAATCGGGTATCCCCCGCTCTTTTTTACCTGAGCCTGCAAGCACAGACTCAGACCAATTAGTCCTGTAATAAATAATTTTCGCATGTTTCTTTGATGTCTATTAGTTTTGATTAATAATTATTCTTATTTCAGACAAATGTAATCTTGTACTTACACCTGTCGTCACCCCTGTGAATGGATGATAGTACTGTAGCCGTGACGGGAATTGCTGCAACAGTGGAGAACATCCTTTCAGCAAAGCCTTCGGAGCAATAACAAATAGATGACCGTTTCACCTCTGTTTTCTGATTGAGAACAGGACAAACACAATAGTTCTTATTTTCATTGGCAATAAGAGTTTTACCGACTCTGTCATAATCAATTTTCCAACCCCACTTTCCTTCTATAAATTCAATAAACTTATCCATATTCCCAATATAGGGCAACAATACTTCATCCATTTTCAAATTATTGTAATGGACAATAGCGCAACTTTTCAGGAGTCGTCTGAGTTCCTCCTCACTTAATTGTTCACTCATATTCGACAGCAAACCTGAT
>JAATGT010000149.1 GCA_015654525.1 Bacteroidales bacterium | reverse complement strand
TTTATATGAATTGTTTAAACCTAAATGAAGCTTTTGAAAAATGACATTGCAGTTTTTCTTTAAGTATGTACTTTAACCATAATTATCCATACGGGTTCGGGAATTAAACTATATTTGTGGTGATAAACAAACTGAAATATGAAAACAATGAAATTTGAAAATGGAGATATATTTCCGGCTTTAGGACTCGGTACCTGGCTGTCGAAGAAAAACGAAGTGTACAATGCTGTGTTGGCTGCCATTAAAGCGGGCTATCGTCATATTGATTGTGCTTATATTTATGGAAATGAAAAAGAAATCGGAGAGGCTTTGCACGAAGCGTTTAAGCTTGGGTTAGTGAAACGTCAGGATTTATTTATAACTTCCAAACTCTGGAACAGTGACCACGCACCGGAGCGGGTAGAGCTTGCCATCCGGAAGTCGCTGGCTGATTTGCAGCTCGATTATCTCGATCTGTATCTCATTCACTGGCCGGTGGCTTTTAAAACCGGACATGATCAGGTTAAGTCGGCTGCCGATTTATTTACCCGTGTCGAAATGCCGCTTTCTACCACCTGGACGGCGATGGAAAAGTTGAAAAAAGCCGGACTGGCAAAACATATTGGTGTATCTAATTTCGACATTCCAAAGCTTACCCGCTTAATGAAGGGTAGTGAGCTGAAGCCGGAAGTGAATCAGGTGGAACTGCATCCATATTTACAACAAGTAGACTTGCTTGCTTTTTGTCAGGCAACTGGTATTTTGATGACTGCTTATGCACCGCTGGGTAGCCGGAATCTGATGCAGAGCGAGGCCGGACTGACACGCGAAGCCGTAATTGTGGATATAGCTGCCAGGCACGCTTGCACACCGGCACAGGTGTTGCTGGCCTGGAACATGGAGCGGGGTGTAGTGGTAATTCCTAAATCGGTGAATGAATCCCGCATTGCAGAAAACTTCGGATCGCTCAATGTAGAGCTGGATGTGGAGGATATGAAGCAAATTGGTTTGTTGGAGCGCAATCTTCGGATTACTACCGGTGCTTTTTTCATTCTTCCCGATGGCGATTATACGTTGGAAAATATGTGGGAAAAGTAATGCTGTAGTTGGCTTCCCAAAAATAGTAAGTCAGGTGTTTGTCGAAAGATGTCTGACTTTTTTTGTTTAAACGACTCTAGTTTATGGATAAAATCTTTATCTGGACTTAAGTTGATTTTTGCCAACATCCAATAAAATGCAATCTGCTATAATGATAACGTGCCAACCGAAGTATTTCGATTGGCACGTTTCAATGTATATTCTGCATTAACAGAAAAAAGTATGATATTAGAATCCGCGGATAGCTTCAATTCCGGGAAGTGATTTGCCTTCCATGTATTCTAACATAGCGCCACCACCGGTAGAAACATAACTAACCTTGTCAGCCAGTTTGTTTTTGTTGATAGCAGCTACAGAGTCACCACCACCAATTAATGAGAAAGCTCCGTTGGCAGTTGCGGTAGCTACTGCGTGTGCGATAGCGGTAGTTCCTTTGGCAAATTTTTCCATTTCAAATACACCCATAGGTCCGTTCCAAAGAACTGTTTTTGAATTGGCAATTACTTCGCTGAAAGTTTTGATAGTTTCGTCGGCAATGTCCAGTCCCATCCAACCTTCAGGGGTTGCATCGGTTTTAGAGATGCAAGTTGCTGCATCGGCTGCAAATTTATCGGCGTTTACGGCATCTGTAGGAATGTAAACATTTACACCCTTAGCTTTTGCTTTGTTCAAAATTTCAAGAGCCAGGTCTAGTTTGTCGGCTTCGCAAAGTGAGTTTCCTATTTCGCCACCCAATGCTTTAATGAATGTATAAGTCATACCTCCACCGATAATCAGGTTCTGAACACGGTCAAGCAAGTTTTCGATGATCAAAATTTTGTCTGAAACTTTAGCACCGCCCATGATAGCTGTAAATGGAGCTTTAGCATCTTTCAATACTTTATCCATGGCAATCAATTCACTATTGATCAGGAATCCGAACATTTTGTTTTCAGTAGTGAAGTATTCAGCAATAACAGCAGTCGAAGCGTGAGCACGGTGAGCTGTTCCGAAAGCGTCGTTTACATAAACGTCAGCATACGAAGCCAGTTTTTTTGCAAATTCTTTTTGTTTTGCTTTCAATACCTTTTTAGCTTCTTTCTTTTCTTCGTCGGTAGCAAATTCTCCACGAGGTTTGCCTTCTTCTTCTTCGTAGAAACGAAGGTTTTCGAGCAATAGAATTTCACCCGGTTTCAAAGCGGTAGCCTGAGCATCGGCATTTGCACAATCTTCAGCAAATTGTATCTTCTGACCAACAAGTCCTTCAATAGCCGGAATAATTTGCTTCAATGAAAATTTAGGATCCGGATTTTGTTTCGGACGACCCATGTGTGACATTAAAATTACAGAACCACCATCGGCTAAGATCTTTTTGATGGTCAACAATGCGCCGCGAATACGGGTATCGTCGCTAACTGCACCAGTTTCTTTGTTCAACGGAACGTTGAAGTCCACACGAACGATTGCCTTCTTTCCGGCAAAATTAAATTTGTCAATAGTTTGCATAACGTATATATTTGATAGTTTGATAATTTGTAAACCCTTTATCGGAGAACCCGGAATAAGTAATTCTATTCTTTGAATATTGCGTATTGCAAATCAGGGCTTTCGATATGTTACTTTCGGGAAGCAAAGGTACAAAAAAAGTTACAGATTTACAGTGGATTCTTACAATCTATTTATTATAAAACAAGGAATTTTTAGTATTAAAAATAATAAAGAAATTTTTCTTTAATGGATATATATTTGTATCTTTGTCTCGGTCTTGAAAAACAAATATTCGAACTTAAAAATAAAATTATTATGTCAAAAGTAACCGTAGTAGGTGCCGGAAATGTTGGTGCCACATGTGCAAATGTACTATCATTCAATGAAGTCGCCGACGAAGTTGTAATGTTGGATGTGAAAGAAGGCGTATCGGAAGGAAAAGCGTTAGATATGCTTCAAACTGCCGCTTTACTGGGTTTTGATTCTAAAATAGTTGGGTGCACCAACGATTATGCACAGACAGCCAACTCCGATGTTGTTGTTATCACTTCAGGTATTCCACGTAAGCCGGGTATGACTCGCGAAGAGCTTATCGGGGTGAATGCCGGAATCGTAAAAGCTGTTGCAGGAAGTATTCTAAAATATTCTCCCAATGCAATTATCGTTGTGGTAAGTAACCCTATGGATACGATGACTTATTTGGCATTTAAATCACTTGGTCTTCCTAAAAACAGAGTAATCGGCATGGGTGGTGCTTTGGATAGCTCACGCTTCAAATGCTACTTAAGCAAAGCCTTAAATGCTAATCCAACTGAAGTAGAAGGTTTGGTTATCGGTGGTCATGGCGATACTACAATGATTCCATTGACTCGTTTTGCTACTTATAAAGGTCGTCCGGTTGCTGATATTCTAGACAAAGCTACATTGGATAAGGTTGTAGCTGATACGATGGTTGGTGGTGCTACTCTTACAGGTTTATTAGGAACTTCTGCCTGGTATGCTCCGGGAGCTGCTGCTGCTTATTTGGTTGAATCAATTATTCACGATCAAAAGAAAATTATTCCTTGCTGCGTATACCTTGAAGGTGAATACGGACAAAAAGATATTTGTATCGGTGTTCCGGTATTGATTGGTAAGACAGGTGTTGAAGCTATCGTAGATTATAAACTAAACGCTGACGAAAAAGCGTTGTTTGAAAAAAGCGCTGTTGCTGTGCGTACTACTAATAATGTATTGACAGAAATTAAAGCATTGTAACCTCCTTTTATAAAATAGAAAAAGTCGTAATAGTTACTATTACGACTTTTTTTGTTTTATACGTTTGATTATCTATACATAACTAATTAAAATAGATCCATATTTGTAATTGGGAATCATATCAATTAAACTAAAGTTGTTTAAATTCAGCTGATTGATTAATATTAACCTGATTAGTTAGGCTGAAAAGGAATAATAATATACCTTTGTATCAATTTCAAATTAATATATTGTACAATAAAATTTATGTTAGAATCGCATCAATACCTACGACAATTTTCCATTAAACCCTCAGTTCAACGTTCTGCAGTAATGGACTTTTTACTGAAGAATCGTATTCATCCTACCATTGATCAAATTTATACGGCTTTAAGCCCTAGTATGCCTACTTTATCGAAAACAACTGTATATAATACTCTTGATCTATTCGTAGAACGAGGTGCCGTTCGGGCATTGGCTATCGATGAAAAAAATGCACGATATGATGTTGATGTCTCGGCTCATGCACATTTTATGTGTAAAACCTGCGGAGTGGTACATGATATTTTTAATTTGAACCCCAGTTACTTTCAGATTCCCTCTGTTGATATGCTTAAGATAGATGCGGTTGAGATTTCTTATTTTGGGGTTTGTAACGATTGTCAGAATAATTAATTCAAACTCCGATTAAATTTTTGCTCTAAGCACACTTCCTTTGAGTGTGCTTATTTTTTGTACCTTTGTCTGAATGTTATAAAAACAGTTTGGATGAAAAAAGTAGCATTAATGTCTTGTGTATAATGTTGATAATTGCAGTAATTTCTATTTTATTCGCAGTACTTTATCTGATACTTGTTCTGCATTTTATTATTGGTTGGAAAAGAACTGATACATTTATTGCTGCTGATTGTGAATTGCCTGATATATTCATATCCGTAATTGTGCCATGTAAAAACGAAGCAATGAATATTCAGCCATTGCTCTTAAGTTTGGCAGGACAAAATTATAGAAATTATGAGCTTATTTTAGTCAATGATCATTCGGATGATGCAACACTAGAGTACTTATTGTCGGCTAAAGCGAAATTTTCAAACATTCGGGTTGTTGATGCGGTTGGTTGCGGGAAGAAAAATGCCCTCCAAGAAGGTATTCAACAATCATCGGGTGATTTAGTTGTTACTACTGATGCTGATTGTATGCATTCAAAACGATGGTTACAGACTATTGCTACTTTTCAGTGTAGCCAGCCAAGTGATTTGATAATTTGTCCGGTATTATTCTCACAGAGAAATTCTCTTTTTTCAACTCTTCAGAGATTTGAATTTGTGAGTTTGGTTGCTTCGGGAGCTGGCGCAGCAGGTGTAGGAAAACCTATTTTATGTAATGGTGCTAATCTGGCATTCACAAAGACTGTTTGGCAGAAAAACCAAATGCATTTGCATGACGAAGAGCAATCGGGCGATGATATTTTTTTATTGGAAAGTATAAAGAAACAGAATGGTATTATTCGGTTCCTAAAATCGAAGGATGCTTTTGTAGTAGTAGAACCAGCTTACTCGTTAAATGTGTTTTTTAAACAACGCCGTCGCTGGGCGGCTAAATCGCCAACATATACTGATTGGCAAATAATAACAACTGCCTGCATTGTTTTTGGTATAAGTTTATTGTTAGTCACCTTAATTGGACTGTCATTTTATAATCCCCGATATCTATTTTTGTTCTTCTCTGTCTTTGTGGTTAAATATCTAGTTGATGCCTCTTTTCTTTATTCTGTAAGACGGTTCTTTCAAATTCAGAAGGTCTGGATTAATTCTTTTATTTTGTCGATGGTGTATCCTTTTTATATTGTTGTTGTTGCTCTGAATTCTCTGTTGATTAAACCGAAATCTTGGTAGTTGTTTTTTCGGTTTGCAATCATCTTTTGAATTCGCTATTATCTTATTTTCCGAAATATAACCGGGCTAAACGTTGCAACGATTGCTCGGGATCTAAATTGTTCGATAAAGCAGAGAACCAAAAAGAATGAGGGTGTTTCCGGAGCTGTTTATCTCCTAAAAATAGATGGGTGTTTTTAGTGGTGAAAAATTGGTAATAAGTAATCAAGAATAATTATGATATGTTTTTTATGACCAGTATTCAGATAAACAGTCTTGTAACTCGTAACTATTTACTTGTAACTATTTAATTGGTGTGAATACGCAAATCTTATTAGTTCAGTTCTTGAATTTTCTATTGCAGCGTAACGTATAACATATAACCACTTAGTGTTACCCTATATCTTTTCAGTGTCTCTTTAGCCGGACCGGATTGAGGATCCCCAATTCCATAGCCCAGCATAAACACTGATCCGCATTTTTCGCACACTGCTTCCCCGGAATCATTGGGATACACTCTGACGGTTTGCTTCGCTTCGTAAGGACAACTCATATCAAAAGCATAATATCCGCCATCAAACCCGGTGCAGATGATGATTCCTCCATAACCAATTCTACTTGAAGCAGACAATCCAGTTGATGACTTGAAATAGAAATAATGATCGTAAGAGTTCAGAAAAGTAGTATATGGAGCTGTTGCCATATTGAGCTCCAGATAAACAGGGTAATCGGGAATTGATGATGTAACAGTATCTCTACAGCTTGCAAATGTAAATGCAAGTAACGTAATGGTTAGACAATGTTTAATCACTAATTTCATTTAATGTAAATTGATTGTATAAATACACTTATCCAAGCTCACCTATTCGCCATAATTCATCATCTGTAAATGTTGAATTATTAAGTGTATTGATGTTATCCTGCAGCTGTTTTACAGAACTTGTTCCTACTATAACCGAATTTACCTGTGGTTGGTGCAAACACCATGCAAGAGCCATTTGTGCCAATGATTGTCCTCGTTTTTCGGCGATGTCATTCAGTTTTGTTATTTTATCAATAACTTCGAGGGTCAGCTGACTCTTTTGCAAGAAGCCGTAGCTGTGTGCAGCTCGTGAATTTTCCGGAATCCCATTTATATATTTGTCGCTCAACATACCCTGAGCAAGTGGCGAAAATGCGACCACACCTACACCATGCTCTTCCGCCAATGGTAGAACGCTTTGTTCAATGTGGCGAGTGAAAATGTTATACCTATCCTGATTAATAAGGCAGGGTGTACCATTTTCTCTAAGAATTCGATAGGCCTCACGAGCCTTATCTTCGGGATATTTAGAAATCCCTACATATAGAGCCTTACCTTGTTTAACTATGTCCGACAATGCGCTCATCGTTTCTTCCAAAGGCGTATTTGGGTCGTAACGGTGCGAATAAAAAATATCCACATAATCCAAATGCATCCGCTTTAGACTCTGGTTCAGGCTTGCTATGAGGTATTTTCGCGAGCCCCAATCGCCGTAAGGGCCCGCCCACATATCGTGTCCGGCTTTAGTACTGATCAGCATTTCGTCTCGATACGACGAAAAATTATCTTTTAATATTTTTCCAAAGTTTTTTTCGGCACTACCGTAAGGTGTACCGTAGTTGTTTGCCAGATCGAAATGTGTGATACCATGGTCGAATGCAAACTGAATCATTTTCAGAGCTTCATCCGGATCGTCAACATCTCCAAAATTATGCCACAATCCAAGCGAAATGCGTGGAAGTTGTAATCCGCTTTTTCCGCAATATTCATAACCAACCGTGTTTGTGTATCGATCGGCAGCAGGTTCGTAAGTGCTTTTAGACATAGTTGTAAATTTAGAATTTTACAGCAGGAGCCTTTTCTGTTCCTTTTTCTGCTTCGAAATATGGCTTCTTGTCAAATCCAAAAAGTGAGGCAATAATTGATCTAGGAAAATGCTGTATCGTGATGTCATAACTTTTGGCTACATCATTAAATCTGTTGCGCTCTACCGAAATCCGGTTTTCAGTACCTTCCAACTGGGCTTGCAATTCCAGAAAGTTTTGATTAGCCTTTAGGTCGGGATAGTTTTCGGTAATCATCATCAGTTTTCCTAAAGCAGCACTTACTTGTCCCTGAGCAGCCTGATATTCCTGAAGTTTTTCGGGTGTCAGATTTTTCGGGTCTATAGTTACTTGTGTAGCTTTTGCACGCGCGGCTACAACGCCTTCCAATGTTGAACTTTCGTGAGTGGCATAGCCTTTTACTGTTTGCACTAAGTTAGGAATTAAATCAGAACGGCGTTGGTATTGACTTTCAACATTCGCCCATTGGCTATTCACATCTTCTCTTAAGGTGACTAAACTGTTATATCCGGAAGTTCCCCATAAAAATAGCAAAGCTACGACAGCTATAACTGAAATTAAAATAATTGAACTTTTTTTCATTGCAATAAATGTTTATTTGTTTGAATTAAATAGAAACAAAAACTAGAGTATAAGTCGGGAAAATAATTTTGATATTGTTTGATTATTCTTTTTATAGTTCTCTTTGTAATCTAAGGCTTCCACGCTCGTGGAAGTACTGTTTTTTTTCTTGACAGAGCTTCCACGCTTGTGGATGTACTGTTTTTCTCCTTGACGGAGCTTCCACGCTCGTGGATATACTGTTTTTTCTTCTTGACAGAGCTTCCACACTTGTGGAAGTACTGTTTTTTCTCCTTGACAGAGCTTCCACGCTTGTGGATGAATTGTTTTTCTTACTGACGAAGCTTCCTATGTGCGTGAGCGTCCTGTTTTGCTCTTTGATGAGCTTTCGTGCTGGTAGTGGTATTTCATTTATAAGATTACCAACCGCTGGTAGCACCACCGCCACCTGACATGCCTCCACCAAAGCTGCCGCCTCCGTTTCCTCCTCCAAAATCTCCACCTCCAAAGCCTCCTCTTCCACTAAAGAGTCCGCCGGCAATTGCTCCCCCAACAATAGCACCTCCGGTGTTGGTCAAGCGTGGAATGTTGTGATTATCGTTTTCTTCATATCCACAGAACTTACAACGATAGGTGGTTCGTTCTGTTCCTGAACTGATATAAGTAGGGGCTATAAGTGTTCGTTTATCTGATAGAATAAAGGCTTTTGTTCCACATTTGGGGCACTCAGAATAGGCACTTGGCTTGTCTAATGTGAAAATGGCTTCGTTAGCACATTTGTTACATACAAAAACGTCGTAATCAATAGCGTGTAGCTTTTCTTCAAATTTTTGTGCCAGTTTCAGGTGTGCATCTTCTTGTTTTTCGGATAAAATATGCATTTCACCATCGCAAACATTACAAGGAATTGGCTGTCGTCTTATTTTTATCATCATCAATCTACCGTACATATTAGCCGGAATGGTGGCCAGGGGTACCGGAATGAGCAGCAGCATGAAAATAGGATTGGCGAAAAGGAGTATTAATATAAATCCTACAATTGGCAATAGGATAGATAGTAAACTTATGATCCCTGATTTTTGACTTTTCAAAACTTTATATCGTGCAATGTTGCTCTTTAGTTTTGGGTCTTTCCGTACACTTTGTATTATGTTTGCCATCCATATCCAGGCAAAAACTGCTATGAGCAAATAAATACCTGCTGCCAATGGCAAAATCTGATTCCAAGCAATTGTTTCTTTGGGTGCTTCGGCAATAGGTTCTTTGCGAATTGTAGACCCTATGCGTTGAATTCCAGCTAATAGTCCAGCATCATAATTGCCCTTTTTAAATTCAGGTACCATCGACTGATATTGGATTCGCTTGCAGATAGCGTCGGGCAATATGCCTTCCAAACCATATCCGGTTTCAAAGGTGACTTTTTTATCGCCAAGCACAAACAGTACAAGCACACCATTATCCCGTTTTGCTTTCCCTATTCCCCATGCTTTAAAAAGATCAGTTGCAAAAGGCTTAATTTCATTTCCACCGATGGAGTTAACAGCAACCAGAGCTACCTCGGCTCCTGTTTGTGTCTGGAGCGAGTCCAGATATACATTTATTTGTTGAACGGTCTCAACTTTCAAAATCCCATACGGATTACTAACAAAGGAATGTACATTCGTTGTTTTCGGATTAGGAATACTTGTCACCGTATAATCAGTTGCAAATGCAAAACCTGAAAGTGAACAAAGAACTATGAGAATCAGCTTTTTCATAAATGTAGTATTAAACTCCGTTCATCAGTTGACTTTTGGATTAATATGAATCTTTCAAATTAATATCAAAAATCAGTACGGAATTAGGAGGTATTAGAGAATTTGAAGTTGATGTTCCATAACCTAAACTACTTGGAACGTATAATTTTATATGAGCTCCGTTATGCACCTTTTTTAAGGCTTCTTGCCAACCTGCAATAGTGTATGACAGATACATTACTGCAGAACTATCACTTTGAATCTCGTCGAATACTGATCCATCTATTAATGAGCCTTTATAGCTGACAGCTATAACGCTATTAGCATCCGGTTTTCTGTTATAAGACCACCCCGGATAAACAACCTGATAACAAAGGCCAGTGCTTGTAGTGACGTAACCCGAGTCATTTTTGTGTTTAGCATACCATTCATCATTTAGGCTTTTCCAGTCTAGGTATTTATCTTCCTTGCAGGCTGAAAATATGATTAAAAGAACAAAAGTAAGTAGGAAGCCAATTGAAATTTGTTTCATGTTTGTTGTTATTTTTGATGAGATATTATCTTTTGTTTATTATCAAATTGTGTTGAAAATGATTTATTTGTAGGTCTGACACTGATGGTTCTATTTCGTATTTGAAAATCTCGTAGCTTGTGAGTTTAATGCATTTTACTATTGACTGTTTTGCTATCTGTTATTTCTCAAATTTAAAAGAAAAACTTCCAACACGACTTCCATCAATAAAAAATTCAACGCGATAATTCCCTTTTGGTAGAATTTCACCAATTTTCCAATAAATAACATCGCTTTTAGCGTCTCCTGTAAATTCGAAATGTTTACTTGCTGAGTAGGCTATATTTTTATTTTCATATGGAAATACGTTTCCCGGACTTTTAGTCAATACATCATCATCTGGACGGGTAATTCGCAAATAAACTGTTTTTTCGCCAGCCTGAGCTGTTACATTTTTAGCAATGGTATAATTGAATTGTAAACTGGCTGTCTGAGAGAACCAGCCTGTCTTTTTTCCTTTACTGTTGAGTGGTGTCATGCTGAAATTAATGACTTCCAGAATAGACGCGCGATTAACAACCTGGTTAAGGGATTCTTTATCTTTCGATAACTGTTGAACAGTTTCTGTTGCTGCCTGATATTTCTTATGTACTTCTACGTTCTCGGTTCTTAGTACTTTATTTGCCGAATTTAATGAATCAATCTGGTTCACATATTGGATCATCACTCTTCGTACAGTAGCTAATTCTTGTCTCAATTGAGCGATACGCCTTGCATTTGTTGACTTTGTTACGCGTAATTCGTCCAATAATTGTTGAACCTTCGTTTTTTGATTGTCAAGTAGCTTTACAAGTGAATCATTTTTGATATTTGAAGTATAACCTCCAAACTCCTGATTTATGTTGGAATATTCTTTTTCTACCTGTTGTTTCTCAAAGTTCATTTGTTCAACAACCTCAGCCATTTCAGCATCTTTTTGACTTGCCTTTCGTACAAAATAGACTACGGCAATTCCCAAAGTAATAATTATAATTGTTGCTGCTGTTATAATTATAAAATTTTTTCGTTTAATTGGATCCATAATTCTCAATTATTAAAGTACAGTTAATATGTTTTCGAGCTTGATGCCCCTCGAGCCTTTAATTAATATATATTCATTTCTTATGGGATATTCTTTCAAATAATTTATAAGCTTATCCACGTCTTTAAAATGCGCAAAGTTAGTGCTGGTTTTTTCAAATTCATTGCCAACTAAAAAAACGTTTTCAAATTTGTTTTGTTGTAACAGGTCTATTATGTTTTGATGCTCAATTTCACTTTGTTCGCCGAGTTCAAGCATATCGCCTAAAATAAGAGTTTTGGCTTCTACGTCCATTTGAGCAAAATTCAAAATAGCCGCCTGCATACTGGTTGGATTTGCATTGTATGCGTCTACCACCAGTTTGTTCTGCTTTGTAATCGTCAATTGTGAACGATTATTCTGTGGTGCGTATTGCTCAAGGCCATCTTTTATTTTTTTATTTTCCACCCCGAAATACTTCCCTATAGTTACCGCTGCCAATACATTTTCAGCATTGTATATCCCAATTAACTTTGTGCTCACTTCAAATGAGTCTGATTCATCATCAGTGGTACATTGCATTTTCAAAAATGGCGAACACTCGATAACTTCTCCGCGTACGAAAGCATTTCGATCTTTTGGGTTCAAACTGTAATAGCACGTGTTTGTTTTACCTATCTCAAAACCAACTTTAATGGCCATTTCCATTAGGTTAGCATTATCTTTGTTTATAAAGATCGCTTCCCCTTGTTGGAATATATTTTGATAGAGTTCTGATTTTGTATTTTTCACCCCTTCAAATGATCCGAACCCCTCCAAATGAGCTTTTCCTACGTTTGTAATTATGCCGTAATCAGGGGAAGCTATTTCCGCAAGAGTTTTTATTTCACCGGGATGATTTGCTCCCATTTCGATTATTGCAATTTCATGTTCTGGCTTCAGTTGCAGTAAAGTGAGAGGAACGCCAATGTGGTTGTTTAAATTTCCATGAGTGAAGAGAATATTGTATTTCTCTTTTAGAGATGCGGCAATCAGCTCTTTAGTAGTGGTTTTCCCATTGGTTCCGGTAATCCCGATAATTTTTGTCTTCAGTTGTTTCCTATGGTAAGCAGCTAATTGTTGTAGAGTCTCTAATACATTTTCTACGAGTATAAAACGATCGTCAATAGCATACTTAGCTTCGTCAACAACTGCAAAAGAACAGCCTTTTTCCAGAGCCGAAAGTGCAAATGCATTTGCATTGAAATTATCCCCCTTTAATGCAAAAAAAAGCGAGTTGGTCGGACAGATGCGACTGTCTGTACAAATTGTAGAATGTTGAAGGTATATCTGGTAAAGTTGCATTTTAAAGGTAAGTTTGAACTTAATTTGCTACAAAAATAATCATTATCCCATAATTTAACGTCATACTAATCAATTAATAATTAATAATGAACGATTAATAATTATAATTAGGTTTAAATAAAGATTTTATACGTGATTTATTGCTGTTTTTTGAAAAAAAAATGACTAAATCCATAGAGCGGGTTTAGTCATTTCCTGCAATATTATTTCTTTTAAAAGTCGTATGCAAAAGAAATATACAATCCTTTTTGATATATGTTCCCCGAGCTTGTTTTGTTTAGATTGTTTAAGCCCCAATCATATCCAGCTTTAACTTGATATTTTTTCCACTGAACACCGCCACCAACTCCAATTTGGAGATTCAACCGGTTTAATTGATAATCAGCGTCTGATCCGCCATATAAGTCTATTGAACGGGGTTGTATGTACAATGAACTTGTGGTAGGATAAGTTAGAGTTGAAGTAATTTTCATGTTTTGAAATAATCCGATGTTTAAGTTCGGACCAGCAAATCCAAAAACTTTGAGAGTCTTGGACATCGGGAGTGTATACATTAACCTAACCGGAATGTCCAAGAAGTGGCCGGTGGTACGATATTTTGCTTCTAGAGAGTTCGGATAGCCTTGTATTTTATCGGAGTACACAAAGTTGTAAAGTGCGCCTGTAAGTAAACTAAAGTTGTTTTTTAGTTTGAATTCAGCGCTGCCTCCGAATTTTATCCCGTCAAAATACGTCGGGGAACTAACACCAGAGCCGTACCGCTTAGGGTTGTTATAACCGATTTCTAAGCGGTAAGTCTGAGCATTTGCAATACAAACTACTACTAATAGAATGATAACTAAATAAATTCTTAATGCTGGTTTCATGTTATTGACGTAAAATTATATAATTTCTTTCGGTAGCAAAGATAGATTTTTTTCAGCATTTACATGCTATAATTAGAACATGTATGTCACTACATTATCTGTTTTTAACTCGTAAAGGCACTAATTATTAATTTTTTTAGAAAAAAAGACGTTTAGCAAGTATGGTAGCTAAACGTCTTGGTTTTTTTAGTGGAGCTGGAGGGAGTCGAACCCTCGTCCAAACAAGGAAATAATAAGCTTTCTACATGTTTATCTTCGCTTAGATTT
>JAATGT010000260.1 GCA_015654525.1 Bacteroidales bacterium | reverse complement strand
CGCCATAATAACCGGGAAAAATGATTGACCGAAACAAATCCACCACCTGCGATAGTTTTTTCAACGACGGCAGCGGTTTACTGTGCAATGGGATGTATTTATATTCCACTGCACTGTCATTGATCAAAAGAGGAATGTTCTTTTGGATAATATTTAATATTGTTGGTTTCATATTTCAGTTATTTAGTGTATCTAAATCAGGTTATTTCAATGCTGACTTCAGCACTAACTCCATTCTGTATACTAAATGCCTTCAGAACCGGTACTTCGGCAGCCAACGAAACAATGAGGTACAGAATATTCGGATCGTAGGCCAACCGTATATCTTCTTCCGAAGGACGCGAAGGCGTTTCGGGATGACTGTGATAGTTGGCTATAATCTCCCGCTCATCGGTACGTGCCTCCCTGAAAACATGAAACTGCTCGGCCGGATCAAACGAAAAATGCTCAGAACTATGATCGATATTAGTCAGAGGATATTGTTTAATCACATCACTTCCACTCCCTACCAGCAATCCACAGGCTTCATTTGGCAGTTCATTGACCGCTTGGGCAATAATTCCCTCTATAATATGTTTCGGAATACGTATCATTTCTGAATGACAATTAGGTGTGTTCCTTTTACTTCGGCTTCGGTTATCGAAAGCACTTTAAATCCCTGCTCTTCCGAACTACGTGGTACATTTTCCAAGGGTTCACCCTCGGTTAGCAGCACTTCCAATGTATCACCCGCTTTGAGTTTCGATAACTCAATCTTTGTCTTCACAAAAGTCATCGGACAATGTTCTTTCGTTATATCTAATTTATAGTTTGCCATCTTAATTATGAATTATAAATTGTGAATTATGAATTAAATAAAGAGTGTCTGCCCTCCATCTGCCAGTTTCAAAAAAGTTGCCACCCCCAGTATATCTTTCACTTCGGGAATTAAATCCGTTTTCTGAATGCCGAGAATGTGCATCGCCATTTCGCAGGCATAAAAATTGATTCCAAGTAGTTTGGCTGCTTCTACCAGTTCTTCCAACGTGGCTACGTTATTCTTACGCATCAAATAGCGGAATATCTTGGGGCTTATCCCACCAAAGTTCAACCTACTGACCGGTGCACTCTTCAGTCCGCCCATAAACAGTCCGAATACTTTAGGCAAAAAGCCTTTTCCTACTGCACTCCTACCCTGTTTTATCTTGATAGCATCCAATCCCCAAAAAGTAAAAAACACATTCACTTCATAGCCCACTGCTGCTGCTCCGGTAGCTAGCGTAAATACAGCTGTCAGTTTATCAAAGTCACCACTAAAGCTGATAAGCGATAGTTTTTTTGTTGTCGGATCGAGTTTTATTTCTGTTGTTGCCATGGTTTTAATTATTTACCCCATCCTCTAAAGGACTTTAAATTAGCTCAATTATTTAATTGATTTGTATTTTTTACAGATAATAAGTCTTTAAGTCTCCCATGGAAAATTTAGGGAGGTTTTATTTTTGTTTTCTATGACTTTCAATATCACAAACCGCTTGTTCGTAATCTACCAACCCCGTTACTGTGGGATGACTTCCACAAACTGGGCAATTATCATTGTGTTTTGTATGCACTGTTCTGAATTCCATTGTTTTTGCATTAAAAGTAAGCAGTCTGTTTGTCAGCAAATCACCTACTCCGGTGAGGTATTTCAAGACTTCTGCCGCCTGAATAGTGCCCAACATGCCGGCTATTGCGCCCAATACTCCGGCTTGCGAACAAGTTGGAACCGCATTGGGCGGTGGTGGCGAATGAAACAGACATCTGTAACAAGCCGAGCCCGGAACATAGGTTAATGTTTGTCCGTCGAAGCGAAGAATGCCGCCATGCGAGAAAGGTTTCTTGGCAATCATGCAAGCATCATTAATCAAAAACTTTACGGGGAAATTATCCGTTCCATCCACTACAAAATCATAGTCATTGATAATATCCAATGCATTTTCGGCAGTCAACAGTTTCTGATAAGTAACCACCTTTACATCCGGGTTTATCAGATTTATTTTTTCTTTGGCCGAAATCACCTTCGGTTTATTTACATCAGGCGTAAAATGGATAACCTGCCGTTGCAAATTACTTAAATCCACCACATCACCATCAATAATTCCAATTGTACCTACTCCGGCAGCTGCCAGATACAGGGCAATAGGAGCACCCAGACCGCCCGCACCTACAATCAGCACCTTGCCGTTATTTATCTTTTCCTGTCCTTCTACACCTACATCCTGTAACAGAATGTGTCGGCTATATCGTTGTATTTGTTCTTCTGTAAAATCCATGCTTCTATTTGAAATTGTAAATTTTAGATATACGATTGTAGTTTTATGCTATGCTTATTTTAATCGTAAATGATTTAATCGTAAATCAAAGAGAGCCTCCTCCCATAAAATACAGAAAATCCAACTCATCTCCGTCTGATACGGTGGTACTGTCAAAGTCATCACGATTCACAAATTGTCCGTTTAGTTGTATGGAAACCATGCTTGGTTGAGCTACATTGTTTAGTTTTATCAATTCGGCAATTGAAATTGAGCTTTCTACTTCTTGTGCTTTTCCGTTTACTGAAATTTTACTCATGTTCTTTTAATGTTAGTTAGTCTTTTCTATTTAGTAGTTTGATCTTTTTATTGTGAAAGATATCATTGTTCATCACACTTCAAATTGATACAAAGGAGTTGAAAGATATCTTTCACCCGTATCAGGAAGAATAATAACGATAGTTTTACCTTTATTTTCGGGACGTTTGGCTATCTGTAAAGCAGCAAAAGCAGCTGCCCCCGACGAAATCCCGATAAGCAACCCTTCGGTACGAGCCAGTTCCCTGCCTGTAGCAAAAGCTTCCTCATTACCAACCTTGAAAATCTCATCCACCACATCGCGGTTAAAAACGCCCGGAACAAATCCGGCTCCAATACCCTGAAGCTTGTGTGGCCCCGGTTTTCCGCCCGAAAGCACAGGGGAATCAGTAGGCTCAACGGCAATTATTTTAATATTCGGATTGTATTTTTTTAAAGTTTCTCCGGTTCCAGTAATAGTTCCGCCAGTTCCTACTCCAGCTATCAGAATATCAATTTTTCCATCCGTGTCACGCCATATTTCTTCACCGGTTGTTTTCCGATGAATATCCGGGTTAGCCGGATTCAGAAACTGCTGTGGAATAAATGAATATGGATTTTTTTTTTGTAATATTTCCGCTTTACGTATGGCACCACCCATCCCTTCAAAACCGGGAGTCAACACAATTTCAGCACCCAGAGCCTTGAGTAAGCTTCTCCTTTCAAGACTCATACTATCCGGCATAGTAAGAATAAGCCTATACCCTTTCGAAGCAGCGACCAGCGCCAGCCCAATACCTGTATTTCCGCTCGTAGGTTCAATGATTACACTGTTAGGTTTCAGAATACCTTTTTTCTCCGCATCATTAATCAAAGACAGACCAATTCTGTCTTTGACACTGCGTCCGGGATTAAAATATTCAAGCTTAGCAATCAATGTTGTCTTCAACTTATTTTGTTTTCCAAAACGGGATAACTCAAGCAGGGGCGTATTGCCTATTAAATCGGTTAGTTTTGTTGCTATTTTTGCCATGACATTAAATAATTGAAATTCATGGTACAAAGATCGATATTGACAAGCTGTTATGAAATACCATTGGTTAGGCATTTTATATACCATATTTGTGGTATATAAGATTGGAATGCATTCCTTATTGTCTAAACAAACCAATACAGGAAAGAAATATCCGGGAATACCAAGGGGAAGAATTAAGCGTCATTCGTATCCTCCATGCACAAGTATGGAAACAGGTACTTTAACCGGATATGAACAGAAAAGAGAAAGATTTAGAGAGAAGAAGAGGAAAAAGAGTACATTACAAAACGCAAACTGCTGGGTTCAAGTTAAAAGATATAACCTGAATTCAGCAGTTAAGATAATTGATCGGCGGATATTACAAACGTCCGATGCTGTTGGAGTATAAAGATTTTAAGTATTCAATATTTGGATATTTGAATATTTTCAATTCTTTTTCTGATTGTTCCTGTGAATTTACGGGATTTGATAAATCACGATATAAATAATTATCTTCCGAAGCCGTTACCGTTTGAGGTTGCAGACCATTATTGTCGAAAAGAAATGTAACACTTTTAGAATAAATTATTTTCAGACCTACAATGGTTGGAGCTTTAAAAATCTTCAATTCATCTCCAAAGCGTTTGAGTGATTTTCTTGTATGTAAAAAAAGTTTTGGTTCCCCATAAGTTTCTTCGGATGTTGATATCCAACTATTCTTATCGAAAATATAAGACATGCTTTTTCCATACATCTTCTTTAGATATGCAATACTCGTTTTCTTGAATATCCGGAGTTCATTTTTTGTTTTCATAATCAATTGTTTTTTTTGACTTATATTCTCAAATATCTATGCTATATTAACAAAAACAATTAAAAAATGTTCTATTCTTTTTTGAATATTTACGAATTCATTCAACAACCATTTTCGTTTTTAAAACAGTAACATTAATCGTGCCAAAAGATCACTGAATTGAATTTAATTCAAGAAAAAAAAACAGTTAAACAAAGCCTTAACGTCGAGCGCTTATTCCTACTGCATCTATCGAATTCAGCTTACTGGTAAATTAAAACGGTCAGGATAATTATCCCGACCGTTTCGTCACTAAACAACGTGATTATATACCCCTATAAATTCACGTTTTTTCTTTGATAAAAACCTACCTTAGCGGCTTTATCAAAAATCCATACTTATACTCTTTAGCTTTCAACAAATATTGTTCGTGTGGATATGCACCCCAACTATTGTCGCCACCTACACCACGTTGAGCAAGATCCACCGATAAGATTACTTCATCTCTGTTAGCTGTAATATCATTAGTGTGGCGATTTTTCTTTGACAAACCTGAATCAAAATCTTCCGGCCAGTTACTTAATGCACTAGCACATATAGGCTGTAGCCCTTCGATGTAAATACCTTTCCCTTCATTATTCGTCAGTGTCAACCAGCGAAGATCGGTTTTATATCCGTTTTCCTGCGGACGGGTGTAAGGTACATATTGATCGGAAACTTTGCTACTGTAAATACCGATTTGCGAAGCATAGTTGCGATCAGCATAATTTTCCCATGGACCACGACCATAGTACGAAAAGTTTTCAAACTCTTTATTCAGTGACATAATCATGCCAAAGCGAGGTATTTCAGGCAATTCGTTGATCCCGGCTTTATAGGATGCGTTTATCGCTAAATCACCGTTTCCACTCATAGTATAAACAATCTGATAGTCTGACGCTACGTCTCGCAAATACAGATCAGCAGTAACAATAACCTTGCCATTTTCTTCTTTAGAAGCAATATTTTTGATCGAGGTGTTGCTTCCGGCAACGCGCCAGATATTACATTTGCGTTCCATACCATTTCCAAAATCATTATCTGTTGGGGCACGCCAAAAGTTCGGTGTTGGTTTTTGATTGAAATACCATTTGTTTGCAAACTGATATCCTTCCATGAGTCCCGACCATTTATTGATAGTAACAGTAACACCTGCGGCGTTCATGGTGATATGGTCTTTTTCATCCGTAAGTTTTACAATTCCGGTTGGAGTAGATTTCTTTACAAAATAGTTACTTTCACCTAATTTAAATTGTTCACGGGCAACTTCATGACCTTGCGGAATAACGTCAGTACCAACGCGCTTAGTTGCAAATACATTCAGGAAATACTCTACACCGTCGGTAGCCGGCATTTCAGGCATATCCAGTTTTACTTGTTTTTCTGATTCGGGAGCCAGATCCAAGTCAAACGAACCGTTTTTAATTACTTCACCATTTTTCAACACTTCGTAGTTGAATTCGTAGTTTTGAAGATTGGTATAATGGAATTCATTATCTACTGTAATCAATCCTGCTTCTGGATGATCTGCCTTAAAGTATATATCCTGATAAAATTTTTTGACTTCCATTAGTCCCGGGTGCGGAATCCGGTCAGGAAATACCAATCCGTTATGATCGAAGTTTTCATCGTTGGTATAGTTCTGACTACCCATATCGCCACCGTAAGCCCAGTATTTTCGACCGGCTTCATCAACCACTTCAAATCCCTGATCAACCCAATCCCAGATAAAACCGCCTTGCATATTTTTACTTCCGCGGATAATGTCCCAGTACTCTTTAAAATTTCCCGAGCTGTTGCCCATGGCATGAGCGTATTCGCACATAATAAACGGACGTTTTACATTTTCGCGAGCCGCATATTCTTTCATATACTTGATACTTGGATACATCGGACACACTATATCGGTGTTTTCTTTTTCGTGAGCTTGTTCAAACTGAACAAGGCGCGATTTATCACGGTCCTTGATCCACTTATAGGTTTTCATAAACACATCACCATTACTACATTCGTTTCCAAGCGACCAAAGAATAACTGCCGGAGAGTTTTTATCGCGCTCTACCAAACTCACTGTTCTGGCCATGTGAGCTCCGTCCCAAGCCGGATCAAAGGCCATATTTTCTTTGCCATAACCCATTCCGTGGCTTTCAATATTGGCTTCATCTACCAGATAAATACCATATTTATCGCACAATTTCACCCATTGGATGTTTTGTGGATAGTGACTGCAACGAACTGCATTAATATTGTGCTGTTTCATTGTACGTATATCTTTCATTATCGTGGCTACATCCTGATAATGTCCTGTGATCGGGTTGTGTTCATGCATATTTACTCCATGAACCAAAATGCGTTTTCCGTTTACTAAGAACTGACCGTTTTTAAGTTCGACCTTGCGGAATCCGATTTTACTTGAGACAGTTTCAATGAATTTTCCGTTTTCGTCTTTCAACGTCAACACCAACGAATAGAGGTAAGGAGTTTCACTGCTCCATAAGTTAGGAGAAGAAACTGCACTACTCAGCGTAGCTTCTTTCTTGCCATCGGCAGGAGTTTTTATTTTCAGATTCTGATTGAATACTTCTTTTCCGGTAGCGTCAAGCAAGGAAACTTCAACTTCAGCACTCTTAGCCGATTTATTATAATTACTTAAGGTAACATCCACTGCCAACGTACCGTTTTTATATGCAGCATCCAACTCTGGGTGAGCAAAGAAATCGGCAATACGTACCTGCTGGGTACTATATAAATAAACGTTACGGTCTATACCTGAGATACGCCAAAAGTCCTGATCTTCGAGGTAAGAACCGTCACTCCAGTGGTAGACTTCTACAGCCACCAGGTTTTTACCCGGTTTCACGTATTTTGTTATATCAAATTCGCAGGGACTTTTAGTATTTTCAGAATAACCTACTTTTTGTCCATTTACCCAGATGTACATAGCTGCCGTCCCGCCTTCGAAATGAAGGTACACACGGCGTCCATCCCAGGTTGAAGGTAGATCAACATAGCGACGATAAGAGCCTACCGGATTATCCGAATGATCAATATAGGGTGGGTTTTTAGGGAAAGGATAGGTACTATTGGTGTAAATAGGAATTCCATAACCTTTCAGTTCCCAGTTAGAGGGAACCTGGATTTCTTTCCAGTTTATCACATTAAAATCCGTTTTATAAAAATCTTTAGGACGTTGGTCGGGAGTTGGCGACCATTGGAACTTCCAGTTGCCATTCAACGAATAAAACCAGGGGGAGTTTTCATAAACGTCAGCAATAGCCGATTGCTTATCAGCAAAAGGAAGAAATGTAGCTCGTGCAGGCTCTCGATTGATCTGAAATACAGCGGGATTTTCCCAATCATTTACAACAGCCTCTTTTTGTGCAAAACATGGTAGGAGCAACACCGCAAATAAACTGCTTAAAAAAAGTTTTTTTTTCATGTGGGTATTAATTATAGATGTTTGTGTTTTAGTTTATTTCTCCTGTTTTTACACTCAGACGTATCTTTTCGACCCATCTGAGCTCCATAGTGCTGTCACTTTGAAATGTCAAAGGTAAGAAAATATACTTAGAGTTAAAATACTGCTTACCATCCCAACGATCGCCAACATAGAGATAGCTCGTCGTTTTATCTCCTTCAACAGGCAATATATAAGTGGATTGGGAATCAAAAGTAGTGGAGTTCCCAATTAGTTTCAGTTCCGACCACGGACCTTTGATAGATTTGGAGTATGCGTATTTGGCTTGGTTTGGGGCCCATCCGGTGCAACCTGAGGTCAACAGAAAGTAGTAGTTACCACGTTTTACCAAAGCAGGTGCTTCGCGGTGCCCGCCAGGCCAAAGGGTTGCAATTTGTTCTTTAGTATCCAAATAATCATCTGATAACTTATATATTATCATGTCATAATTCTCTCTTGCTGATGAATAAAAGTATGCTATTCCATCTTCGTCTTTATATAAGTTGCAGTCACGGGACATGTTGTTGAATGGACGAAAACTTCTCAGGTAACTAAATGGCTTTTCAATGTCGGAAGAGGTAGCTATAGCAGCCCGGGCGTAACTGTAATCGGGTCCATACTCATAATGCATCCACATGACGAATTGCCTGGTTCTTTCGTTATAAATGACTTTAGGGCGTTCGATATTAGCTTTATCAAGCTCTTTATGCGATTGGCGGGTTAATAGATCACCTCTGAACTCCCAGTTGATTAAATCGGTTGACCGGTAGCAGGATACAAATACACCTTTTCTTCGGTTTTCGCCAATCCAGTAATAATATTTCCCAACTTTAAGAAAACCACCACCATGTGCATTAATAATATTACCCTGCGTGTCGGTTAGATCGGTTCCATTAATAATTTCTGTTTTATTTACCGAAGTTTGTGCACTAATAGTTGTATTGAAAAGAAAGATATTGACTAGTGCAATAAATAGAACGAATAACTGTGTTTTCTGACATCTCATTTTGATTGAATAATAATTATAGTTTACTTCTGGATTAAGAATCTCAGGTTACAAAATTAAAATTTTAATAATGCCTCAAGGTGTAGAATTCAGTCAATATAGAGTGAAAACAAGCCAGAAATAAAATGATTTTTTGAGACATTTTATTTAACTTCCACGTTGAAATATTATTGCATCTCCGGTCAGCAATATCGACATTAGGCTATCGAAGGTCTCGAACAGACAATCTGACTAACCAGAAACCAAATACTACTGGTTCCCTTTTACTCTAATAACGGTTAATGACATAGGTTGAACAGTATATGTAAAATTCTTTGCAGCTTTAAAATCAGCAGTAACAGGTTTTACCTTATCGGGTGTTTCGAAGTTATTTTTAGCATCTGCATCTCCCGTGAGTATGCTCACAGTTGCTTTTATTCCTATTTCTTTGAACTGCGACAAATTTACTTTGAATCCTTTCTCCACCTTGGTACTGTTCACCAGTTTGAGAATCACATCGCCTGTTTTAATGTCGCAAACACAGGAATAAGCCAATGTAGAATCAGCCTTGCTGGTTGTTGCTGGTGCAACTACATTTGAATGATAAATATCACCCTCATTGGTAGAGAATAATTGCTGAACATAATAATTAGCCGTACGATAGATAGTGGTGTTGTTGAAGTAAATCATATCGGGATTCCATTGGGTATGCCCTGCTTTGGCGAACAAAGGAGCATAGGATGCAAGATGCACTACATCACCATTGCGTTCCAGTGAAGTCATATAAGCCGCTTCGGCAATGGCATTAAACAAAGTATTTCCCTGCGAAGCATATTCACCCAAATACACTTTCGATTTCGAACGATCATAAGCGTCATAGCGCTTTTGATTAGCAAGAAACCATTCGGGCTTCATGTAGTAATGCTCATCCACTATAGGCACATGTTCTTTATTAGCAAACTTCCAACCCAGTTCAAAATCTTCTCCATCGGGCGCAGGTCCTACTGTTCCTATCACGGTAATTTCAGGATGTTTGGCTTTTAGTACATCGAAAATCATTTTAAATCGTTCTCGGAATTCAGGAGTTTGTTTATCCTCATTACCAATACCCACGTATTCCAGATGGAAAGGTTTTGGATGTCCTGCTGCAGCTCTTTTGGCCCCCCATGTTGAAGTTACAGGACCGTTTGCCCACTCTATCAGGTCTATTACTTCCTGAATATAATCAGGCATCTCCTTGAGTTGAATTCCTTTTTGTCCTGTTCCACCGATACGCCATGTTCCACCTGAATTCTGACAACTTACACCAGCAGGAACTACAGGAAGTGGTTTAGCACCTATGTCTTCGCAAAACTGAAAGTACTCGAAGTAACCTAAACCGGCCGTTTGATGATATCCCCAGATGTTTTTCTGAGCCACGCGTTGTTCTACCGGTCCAATGGTGTTTTTCCAACGATACATATTGCCCAGCCCATCACCATGCACCAGACAACCGCCCGGGAAACGCATAAATTTGGGTTTTAAGTCGGCAATGGTTTGTGCTAAATCGGCACGTAGTCCATTTGTTCTATTCTTGAAGGTGTTTTCTGGAAAAAGCGAAACCATATCAATGGCAATTTTTCCTTTGGCTTTTCCTAATAACACCAAACTAGCACTATCCTGACTTTGATTAACCGTGATAGTGGCAGTGTATTTCCTCCAATCTTTGGAAGTGGTGACAAATATTGTTTCGCCCAGTGTTTCGCCTTTTTTGTTTAGCAATTTCACTTGGATGGGCATAGAGTTTCCATCTGTTTGAGCAATGAAAACAGAAAAATCATATTTCTCTCCAGCTTTTACAGGGATACCATCGAAGCCGGAGTTCTTTAACCCGACTCCTTCGCGACCGACCTCTTCGATTTTCAGGATTGCATAATGCGGATTATTAGGATGTACGGGTAAAGTTGTTTCCAGTGAGAGAGTTCCATAGCCAAACCCTTGTGTTATATATTCCCAGCCGGTAAACGAATTCCAACCAGTTCTATCGGTAGGGCTATACTCAAACGATCTGTTTTGAATCAGTTCGGCATATAATCCCCCATCAGCAGCATAGTTTATATCTTCGAAAAACACCCCTATCAGGTCGGGACTGATGGATTTTGAATTGCTAACTTGTTTCTTCTGTTGAGCTCCTAAAGTAAAACTAATTTCAACTAGTGCTAAAAATAAAATTATAGATT
>JAATGT010000002.1 GCA_015654525.1 Bacteroidales bacterium | reverse complement strand
TTTTTGTCGGGAACACCATCATGGTCGGCATCTTTCTTATTTCCAAAAACAAAGTTAACGCCTAAAGCAAAGTTCAAACCCTGCGTATTGTAAGGCACCGAATATTTGGTAGAGCTACTTCCGGTAGTAATTGTTGCATATTTCAAAGGTATATAGTCGGTAGATAAAAACCAATGCAAGAAACCTGTTCTCAAGCCCAGGCCGGCACCGATATTACTGGCTCTTCCGTTTAAAACAGAATAAGATCCAGACAGGTCAAACCAACTGGTAGGTCGAAGATTAAGAGATCCTGTCAATTCTTCGTAAGCCACTTTATTATGAATTTGTGTTTTCGAAAGCATTCCGACACTTACTTTATTGTTCCAAAAAGCATATTCCACCCCAACATTAATTTTTGGAGAAGTATAGCTGGTGTATGGTTTAGTACTGGTGATAGTATCATGCACATTATTTTTAAAGTCGGTAAATATTGAATCTGCTTTATGATTCATATTCGGATCATTAATATCAACACCATCGATACCTTTAAACTTATAGTCTACCGTATAGCCCATTTTTTTCACGTTCTTTGTCCAACGAATAAAGCCTAAATCGGTCACAGCAGCCGATAAAGTTACTCTATCAGTTAGTTTATAGACAGCACCCAAATCGATTCCACCTCCTATTCCCGAAGGTTTAAGCCATTGACCGGTTGAGATATTGGTTATCGGGTCGAAGTTATTAAATCTATCACCGTTCAAATCTATGGGCGAAGAATAATTGCCCGAACCATTGCCAACCAGATTCCAGTTATCGATTGAAGCATTCAATTTCAGATTATTGCTCGATCCAGATGCATTGGCGGTACCTAATAAAAGCTTTACTTTTCCACCCACCGACAATCTATCATTGGCTTTTCGGGAATAGCCCAAACCAACTTCGGTATAAGCAGTCATATCGCCACTAAACGATGTAAGATTATAGGAATTTTTGTTTACGGCATCAGGAGTACCATATAATAAGAGTTTGAACATATCTTTCGGGATGCCGATTTGCGATTCCACTTTCTCGGTTACCGAAAAGCTCCAATAGGCTCTTCCGGTTCTGAATCCAAAGTCCAGTATATTTACCTGCAAATTTTGTTGTATAAGCGTTACTGGCTTTAATCCATTATAGAATTTATCTTTATCACCATTTTTATTCAAAAACCAAATCGGTTTTCCGTTGACATCATTATATGCCACATCTTTCAACGCTAAAGCATTGTTTCCAACGCTAAACTGAGTATATCCTAATATCGGAAATCCGAGATAAAAATTGCTCAGGGGTTGAAATGCCGGATTTAAATAATTACGCACCGGAACGTTTTCCATAAAGTACATTGTATTGACTTGTTGCGCCGGCAGGGTAAACGTAGACAGGAATCCTAAAAGTAAAAATGCTATTTTGTGTCTGTTATTCTTATTCATTTTCATTATTACAGCATTTAATTATTTAGAAGTTCCTAATGTGGTACTTATAGTACCCTTTCCATAAACACCCATTTTTACTTTCATATAGTCCGTACTCAAAATATGCATTCCGGTTGTTGAATCCGAATTACCCAAGGTTACATTAAAATACAGATCTTTCATGCTCTTTATTTGATCGTATTGACCTTTCTTCAGTTTAATTTGTAATTGTGTTACCTTAGGAGTTACCACCGCCCCATCTGAAGTTAAATCAGTAGGCGCAGCAATACTATATGTATTTATAAAATCGGTCAAAATAGGTTTTCCTAAAGAATCAACCAGATTAACCAGCGTTAGTGTAGCAGGTAGCGGAAAATGATTGGTAACATCCAATATTACAATGGCACTATCAACGTTAACATCTTTCATTGACGACTTCAGGTTTCCCCCAACATTTTTTATTGTATCCTGCAACGAAATAGAGCTTCCTGCTTTTAATAACATTGGAATCTTAACACTGACATGTGCGTGTATTTTAGAATCGGGAAGAATAAAATCCAACGAATTTAAATCCGTTTCAACACCCGAACTAAACTTATATTCCAATGCATCGGGTATTTTTCCGGATGTGAAAAGTTGATCTGTACCACCGTTATCTTTATCCAGCGTAATAATTGTATCACCGGTTAGAGTTACACCTTTGGGTTTTGGTATTTTGAATGTATGCGAATCACTAGCTGGGGAAGTAAAATGAGCTTTGGCTATTTCAACATTATTTTTATCAAATGCTTTTACATAGTCAACATTAAACAAAAGTTTGGCACCTACACTGGACTTCACGGTAATCTTAGCTACCGGATCAACGAACTTTAGATTGAATGCTGTTAAGGTAGTAGGTAAGTTTAGGTTTATTCTAAGTGAATCTTTAGAATTAGAATCCGGAGAGAAATGTCCCCAAACTGTTTTAAACGACATCTGATTAAAGCTTAGTGTACAATTAAAAGCCGAAGCATTGCTCACTGTTGCACCCGAACTTGTTTTGGCAGTAACCGTAATCGTGACCGGAATGCCTGTGGCGCCACCGGGAGTATGCATAATGAAATTATTCAATAGAACATTTTTTACCGTCCCGTAAGGATTTGGAGTGATAACAATATCCGGATAGGTGTTTTCCTGAAAATCGGTTACCGTATTATTAGGGAAACTAATCGTGATCTTAACATCACTATATTTGATGCTGCTCTTTATATCGCTGGTCAAGTCAAGAGTTACTCCGATAGTAGCTGAACTGATTTCGGCCTTTTCAATTCGTTCGTCGGGCTTGGAAGCGGAATTAATTCCTAAACTTATAGAATCTTTTTTCTGAATTGAAACAGTAGTTCCGGCAAGGACAGGGCCTGAGTAAGCAGGCTCTAATCCTACCGTGATTTTATTCTTTGAGGCATATTTTAATAAATCAATATTTTTAAAAGAAAAATCAATATCTTTCTCCGATATGAAGTTAATGTCATTATTACTATCTATGCTAATATCATTACTTCCCGCTTTTTTCAACAATTCATTGACAGTGATTGAATCTCCACCAGCAGGAATAATAAGCGATTCATTAATGGCAATATCCTTGGAAATACCAGACAAGTCAATGTCGGTGCACGACGAAAAGACCGTTGTAAATCCCCAGCATATTAATAGAAACTTAAGAGTAGATTTCTTATTCATAATCTGTATTTTAATGATTGGTTTTGTTTTTAGATATTGAATCTTCAATGAAACAAATAAACATATTTTAAGTATAAATATCGATAATTTAAGTTTAGTCTACAGTAATTAGCCAAAGGTAACTATATTATATATAAATTGCGTCTTTTTATATATAAAAAATTTCAATTCCTAATTAAACCCACAATGACAATCGTCGCTCTTACTTTCACGGTAAAGCCCGTTCCGCTTATTAAATCGTGATTGGGGGAAAAATGAATCAAGCACCAGATTCATTCCAAAAGCTAGATTAAAACTCTGTGAATTATACGGAACCGGAATCTTCAGGTTTGGGTAACTTGTTCCAAAGTTGGACAAAGACATGGTAACCGTCCGAAATGGAATATAGTCGGCGGCTAATAACCAATGAAGTATTCCAGTTTTTAAACCAATGCCGGCACCAATAGAGCCCATTCGTGCATTGAAAGCTGAATAGCTAAGCGAAACATTAAACCACGGAGTTGGTCGGGCATTAACCGATCCGGTAAGCTTTTCGAATACAATTCCTTTGAAAAACTGGGAGTAGGAAAGCAAACCAAAGCCTAATTTATTGTCCAGTATGCTATATTCGAAACCCAGATTAAGTTTGGCAGTAGTAGCTGTATTGTAATTATTCTTCGATCGGGTTATCGTGGAAGGGTTTTGTATCAGCTTTTTCAACGAATCTGATAATATGCCACTGGCCGACATTTTGCTATAAAAGTCCTGAAGATTGGTTATATTGGTATTATTATACCCCAATGCTGAACTGGTAAAAGTAACTGTTTTCTTGTAGGTTAGATTCTGAACATGCTGAGTCCAGCGAATAAATCCCAGGTCGATAAGAGCAGCCGACAAACTAATATGGTCATTCAGTTTATAACTTACCCCAAAATCGAGGCCGGTTCCGAGGCCGGCGGGTTTCAACCAGTCGGAACTATGTTTTGGTGAGCTTATACTTATCGCATCATACCTTTTACTAATCTGTATGTCGGTAGGGGCGGAAATATTCACCGTCCCTAGTTCCTGATAAGTCCATTTCTGGTTTTTGGCAGTCAGAGTAATTGAACTGTTGCTATTCGACACATTGGCATTACCGTATAAAAACTTCAGTCTTGCTCCCACTGTGAGCTTATTATTCATCTTTCGGGAAAAACCAAAAGCTGCCTCGGTATATGCAGTAACATCGGTTTGCAGGGAAGAAAAATCATACAAACCTGTTGTTGCTAAATTTGTACCGTAAAGTAAAAACCGAAAGGCATCTTTAGGCGCAGAGCCCATGCCATTTAGTTTTTCGGATAAAGAAACGCTCCAATAGTCTTCTTTATGCCTGAATCCGAAAGAAAGAATATTGATTTGAAAATCGGCACGAGCAACACCGGTAGGTTTTACCAAACTGTAAAGATGGTACACATTGGCGTTAGATTGCAGATTATTGAAAGATTGTCCCGTATAATTAGGAACAAGGTCTTTAAAAGTAAGCGAATTATTGCCAACACTGAATTGAGTGAATCCGATAACCGGAAGAGAAATAAAATAGGGAGTAAAAGGTTGAAAAGCTGGATTTAAACTTTGACGAATCGGCACATTCTCAATAAAGTAGAGCGTGTTGACTTGCTGAGCATCTATACAAATAGTGAAAACAGTTATAAAAATCAGTACAAAGAGGGTTAATATAACTTGTTTCATCAATACATTGGTGACTTGTTAATTAATATGGATTTAATTGGATTGATTAGGAGTTGATCATATCTCAGAATACAATTATACGCAAATAAAGCGATTTTATTTTAAAAAGGAAAGCAGGAAATAAAAAAACATATAATTGTTCGCAATATTAACTGATATAAGTAATAGAACGAATAAAATGCCACATTTTGATTTTTCAAACACGATGGTATTTATCTTTAGGAGCTTGGAGAGGAAAAAATCAGTTGAAAACTGCTTCTGATTTTTTTAAAGGAGATTTTTGTGGTGTGTAGTTGTTAACTATTTTTATGCATATCGAACTTCACTACATTATATTGTCCTTATCATTAAAAAAGAGGAATGACACACGACTTTATAAATTATCGTCTGCTATTTTCACACAAAAGCTTTATCCGGAAAATTGACTAGAAATACTGTATCGCTGGCACGCGTCAAAGCGGTATAGAGCCAGCGGTAGAAATCGCTGTTCATCTGATCGTCGGCTATTTGTCCGGGGTCGACAAATACTTTTTTCCATTGTCCGCCCTGCGCCTTGTGGCAGGTCACGGCATAAGCAAACTTTACTTGCAGCGAATTGTAATATTCGTTTTCCAGTATCTTTTTATATTTTTCACGCTTGGTGGTTATTTCGGGATAATCTTCGGCTACAGATTCGAACAATTTATTGGTCATCTCATTCATCATGGCGGGCGATTCGGCCTGCAGTGCATCCAGCCATACGCGTGCATCTATCTCCCAGTCGTAGTCCAACGACCGGAGCGTGAGATCGACAAACCGGAAGTCGTACATCGTATGATATCTTCCCACTCTGACTATTTGCAGAATATCGCCGTTGGCAATAAAATCAATTTCTTTATAAGGTTTGTTCCAGAAATAATTGTTGCGCGTCACCATCAGCAAATCGCCGCCCGAGAGCTCATCTTCTTTCATCATTACCCGCGCCCGGATGCCGTTGTTATACATGTTGGCCCGTTTATTCGAGCGGGTTACCACAATAGTATCCTCCACTCCTACTCCATCGTATGCCCGCTGAATTTCATCAATCAGCTCCATGCCGCTCAGCTTTTTGATGTCCGGAAAATCGTCCAGCTCAAAATGCGGAAATTCTGTTGTATGTTCGTCCAGCAATTGTTGTCGCAGCAAGGTAGCATTGTGCAGAATACCGCTTTCCAATGCCTGACGCACCACGTGGGTAAGCGTAAACTCATACAATTTCAGCCCGTATCCCAACAATTTGTCAGCCTCCAGAGCCGGAGAGTGAGGCTGCATGACGGGTGGAAGCTGAGCCGTATCGCCCAAGAGCAATAAGCTACAACCATCACTGCTATAGACAAACTGCACCAGATCGTCAAGTAGCCTACCGGACCCGAAAGCCGAGTCGCTACCCGTGTTGGAAATCATAGAAGCCTCGTCGACAATAAACAAGGTGTGCGTATGCAGATTGTCGGATAGCTGAAAGCGGAACTCCGACATGGATTTTTGCCTGTAAATTTTTTTGTGAATAGTAAAAGCCGGAAAGCCGGAATACCCCGAAATAACCTTTGCCGCACGACCGGTAGGTGCCAGTAAAACAGTTTTTTGTTTCAGCTCATTGAGCGCACGCACCAGCGCACTCACCACCGACGTTTTTCCCGTTCCGGCATAACCTTTCAGCAAAAAAGCTTTATCCTTATCGGTAGACATCAAGAAGACTCCAAGTTCTTCTATCAGTTTGGTTTGTTGTTCGGTAGGCTCAAACGGAAGTTGAGCCTGTATGCGGCTGGCTATGAAATTCTGTAACATGGATGCAAAGATAATTCAATAATTCTGTTTCAGAACGCGAAGCCAGCGATATATCATTATGATGAAAATAACCGGTTATTTTTCTTTCGTTTTACACCCCTTATAATCTATCTAAAAATATTTACGTATTCAGACAAACCATATCCCGTTTAGTCAAATACCTTAACGTATTGGGGCAAACGAGTTTCTGTCCATGGAGAAACGTTAACGTGCTGATACAATCAGGTTTTCAGCTCATGTCAGTACGTTAATTTATCATTCTATTCAACCAGTCCATCACATCCGCCAAATACAAAAAAATTATTCGAACAGAATCTATGATGCCTATTCAGAAATGATGCCCTTTTTTCATTCGGTAACCAATGATTGTAGAAAATACCCTATTTTTGTATTTCAAAAAACAATAGTATCGTGAATTCGTTTTAATAAGTCAAATTCATAGTAAAAGAATGAAAAAAACAACCCTAATTTGTATGACAAGTATGCTAATGGCAAGTGCAGCAGCAAATGCATCCACCCCTCCTGTTGAGAATTTCAAGTACACGGTAGATCGATTTGCCGATATTGAGATTTTACGTTATCGCGTTCCCGATTTCGAAACCCTGAGTTTAAAACAAAAAGAACTGGTTTATTACCTGAATCAGGCCGCCCTCGAAGGTCATGATATTCTGTACGATCAGAACAACAAACATAATCTATGCATTCGTCGCACGCTCGAAGCAGTATATGTAAACTACACCGGCGATCGCAAATCCGAAGAGTTTTCGCAGTTTATCACCTACCTGAAACGGATATGGATGGGCACCGGCATTCACCATCATTATTCCGAAGATAAGTTCGTTCCCGGATTCACGGCTGCTTTCTTCAAAAAAGTAGTAAAAAGCATTGATGCAAAAAAATTACCATTGTCGAAAGGCGAAACCGTAGATGCACTTATTACCAAGCTCACTCCTGTCATCTTCGACCCCACAGTTTATCCAAAGCGTACCAATCAGACGGCCGGTGTGGACTTGATTAAAACTTCGGCCAATAACTATTACGGCGACAATATCACCCAGGCCGAAGTGGAAGCTTTTTACGGCAAGATGAAAGATCCGAACGACAGCAGACCGATTTCGTATGGTTTAAACAGTAAGTTGGTAAAAGAAAACGGCAAACTGGTTGAAAAAACCTACAAAGCCGGAGGCATGTATGGTGCTGCAATCACCAAAATAATCGGTTGGCTGGAAAAAGCAGCTACCGCAGCCGAAAACAACAAGCAAAAAGAGGTTATCAACAGTCTGATAGATTTCTACAAAACGGGAAACCTGAAAACTTACGACGAATACTCCATTAAATGGGTACAGGATCTGGCTTCACAGGTAGACTTTGTAAACGGATTTACCGAAAGCTACGGAGACCCGCTGGGCATGAAAGCCAGCTGGGAATCGATGGTGAACTTTAAAAACATCGAGGCCACCAAGCGTACGCAGATAATTAGTGCCAATGCCCAATGGTTCGAAGACAATTCGCCCATTGATCCCAGATTCAAAAAAGAAACCGTAAAAGGTGTATCGGCCAAAGTAATTACAGCCGCCATCCTGGCCGGCGATTGTTATCCGGCAACTCCCATAGGTGTAAACCTGCCGAACTCTAACTGGATTCGTCACGAATATGGTTCTAAATCGGTAACTGTCGAAAACATTACCGAAGCCTACGACCAGGCATCGCTGGGCAACGGTTTTGCCGAAGAATTTATGTGGAGCGACGTGGAACGCAAACGTGCCAAAGAATTTGCATCGCTTACCAATAACCTGCACACCGACCTGCACGAATGTTTGGGTCACGGTTCCGGAAAACTGCTTCCGGGTGTTGACCCCGATGCTTTAAAAGCCTACGGTTCCACCATCGAAGAAGCACGTGCCGACTTATTCGGTTTGTATTACATGGGCGATCCAAAAGTTGTTGAACTGGGTTTATTGCCCGACAAAGAAGCTTACAAAGCCGAATACTATTCGTACATTATGAATGGTTTGATGACTCAGCTAACCCGCATTCAGCCCGGAAAAAACATTGAAGAAGCCCACATGCGCAACCGTCAACTGATTGCTTCCTGGGTTTTCGAAAAAGGAAAGGCCAACAAGGTAATAGAACTGGTAACACGAAACGGCGAGACATTTGTGGTGGTAAACGATTACCTGAAACTACGCACACTGTTTGGACAACTGCTTGCCGAAATACAACGTATCAAATCGACCGGAGACTTTGAAGGTGGAAAAAATCTGGTGGAAAGCTACGGCGTAAAAGTGGATCCAACGTTGCACGCCGAGGTACTTGATCGTTACAAAAAACTGAATCTGGCTCCGTATCGCGGTTTTGTCAATCCGGTTTACCATTTAGTGAAAAATGCACAAGGCGCAATTACCGACGTTAGCATTTCGTACGATGAAAACTATATCGATCAACACCTGCGCTACTCTAAAGAATTCTCTACACTACCTACATACAACTAATCACGTTCTAAAAAACAAAACAGGCTGACTCTACAAAATGGAGTCAGCCTGTTTTGTTTTATGTCGAAAACCGGAGAATTACAATCTGCGAGTAACTCCCTGCGTAGGTACACTTTCATGTTTATAACGATTCACAGCCGTAACCACAAAAGTATAATTACCCTTGAATTTCTGATCGAATTCGCGCAGGTTAATGCAATTTTCCTGTGTGCGGGTCAATATATTTGCCGGATCATTTAAATCACCCACCTTTTTGCCTTTGAAAGCGTATACAATGTAATAAGCCGTTTGGCAACCACCCTCTTCCTCTACTTCATCCCAAAGCAAATACGCATCTTTTCCATCGCGCAGGGTTTTGAGGTTTTGAGGCTGAGCCGAAGGTTCACCCTGAATATTTCTATTTACCGGACAAATAGCCGGATACTTATAAAAGTTATTCTTCAAACTGTCGTTTAAGCTCTGTTTATTCTTTACAAACGCTTTGGCACTGTAAAACACAGCTCCATCAATCTGAGGAAAGCGTTGGTTAAGTCTTAACTGCCGTACCAGTTCATTGCCATTGCGCCAAGCCGAGTTAGCCTCAGGAGAGCCCAGTTGCGAATTAAAAAGTCCGATATACAGGTTTTTTCCAAAAGAGTTTTCACTCCACCATTTAGCCAGTACTTCGTAATCGGCAACCTTTTTACCAATCTCCCAGTAGAGTTGCGGAGCCACATAATCGATAGTTCCTTCCTTCAACCATTTCAGAATGTCGGCATATAAATCGTCGTAGTTCTGAACCCCGGCACGCGTAGCCGATCCTTTCGGATCTACATTATCATTACGCCAAACACCAAAAGGAGAGACTCCAAACTCTACCCAGGGTTTTATACTTTTAATCGTTTTTTGTAATTCGGCAATAACCATATTCACATTGTTCCGCCGCCAATCGGCTTTCTGATTGGGAGCATAACCACGCGGATTGCTTTTAAAGGTCATAGCATCCGGAAACTCTTCATTCCCCACACGGTACGGATAAAAATAATCGTCGAAATGAACAGCGTCTACATCATAGCGTTCCACCACATCTTCCACCACCCGGTTCAGGAACTCGCGCGTTTCGTCCAGACCCGGATCAAAATAATACTTGCCACCATATTTGACAAATAAATCCCTGTTTTTATAAAACAAATGATCCTTATTCAGGATACCCAGATTATCGGAATTCAACACCCGGTAAGGATTCATCCAAACATGCACTTCAATACAACGTTTATGAGCCTCTTCAATTATAAACTGCAACGGATCATAATACGGATTAGGTCTTGTTCCCTGTTTACCGGTTAGCCAGTTAGACCAGGGTTCCAATGCCGAAGGGTAAAAGGCATCGGCCGTGGGTCTTATTTGCAAAACAATAGCATTAATATTGTTTTTGGCAAATTCATCCAGCATGGCACGCATTTCATCACGTTGAGCTTTAGATGTCAAATTTCGCTGGCTTGGCCAATCGATGTTAGCAACGGTAGCAATCCACACTGCACGCATTTCACGTTTAGCATGTTGCGCAGAAAGAGTGGAAATAATTAAAAGCGAAAAAATGAACAGGCTTATCTTCTTATTCATACAAAATAGAGTGTGTGAACACAAAAGTAAACAAAATTCACAAATGAGGCAACCTGATGCCGAATTTTTTCCTGAACTTTTAGTTGTAACTGTTGTTAGAATAGGAAAAAACCGTAACTTTGTAAAATGAATAATGAAAATATACAACGTATGAATAAACAACTGACAATAGCCTTGGTTGCTCATGATAGGCGTAAGGCTGATATGGTTGAATGGGCGGTGTTCAATGCCGACATGTTATCAAAGCATAAATTGATTTGCACCGGAACTACCGGACATTTGATCCAACAAGCCATGAGTGATAAAGGAGTTGATGTAGAAATTACCTGTATGAATTCAGGACCGCTTGGTGGTGATGCTGAAATAGCAGCATTAGTTGTTCGTAAGCAAATCAATCTGGCTGTCTTCTTAATTGATGATCTGAATGCTCAACCTCATGAAGCTGACATTCAAATGTTACTTCGTCAATGCCGCGTTCACAATGTGCCCATTGCTTGTAACCGATACAGTGCCGACCTTATGATAACAAGCTCATTGTGGGATAGCGAAGACTACATTCCAAGCGAACCCAAATATGTAAAGTTCGATCGTTAATTGTATTCATTTTAAAGCCACCAGCACTATCGGTTTATTATCGGTGGTGCTTTTTTTGTTCACTATTCAAAGTTTTCGGAATACATCGTGTACCGATCAACAAGATAATTTTGTTTCATTTGGAACATTCAATAATAATCTGTATTTTTGATAAAATTTTGAAATTTTTCTATTAAATGGATTCTGGGTTTTACGCCTGAATGAATGTCATTTATAATTGTATATAAAATTCGAAATTCATCAAAGATGAAAAATAAAAAAATAACAGTACTTATGTCAGCATTATCAATAGCTGCTTCGGTTTCGGCCGGAAACCCGTTTTTCGAAACGTATAAAACTCCTCATCAAACCATCCCTTTCAACGAAATTAAAGCCGAACATTATTTTCCGGCCTTTCAGGAAGCAATGAAACAACATAGTGCCGAAGTGAATGCCATCATCAACAATCCACAAGTAGCAACGTTTGAAAACACCATTGTTGCCCTCGAAAAATCAGGAGCTTTGCTGAATAAAGTAAGCTCACCGTTTTACAATATGCTGGGTTCCGAAACAAATGATGATTTACAAGCAATAGCCGAGAAAGTTTCACCACTTGTCACCGAACATGCAAATTCTATTCGCCTAAACGAAAAGTTGTTTGCACGAATAAAAGCGGTTTATCTTCAAAAAGACAAATTGAGCCTCTCATCCGAGCAACAAATGCTTTTAAAAAACACCTACGAAGAGTTCGCCAACAATGGCGCAAATTTGTCGGAAGCCGATAAAGCCATTTATCGCGAATTATCGAAAGAGATGAGCCTGCTGACACTTCAATATGGACAAAATGTATTGAAAGAAACCAATAATTACAGTTTACTTATAACAAATAAGGCTTTGCTAACCGGCTTGCCCGAAGACCTTATGGGTGTATTGGAATCAAATGCCAAAAGTGCAGGTAAAGAAGGTTGGTTGCTCAATTTAAAAGCTACTTGTTATGTGCCTTTTATGAAATATGCCGACAATCGGGATTTACGCCGCGAACTGTACATGGCCTATACCACCAAATGTATGCTGGGGGGTGAATTCGACAATATTGAAAATGTCCGAAAAATTGCCAATACACGATTGAAAGTGGCCAATTTGCTTGGTTACAAATCATACGCCGATTATGAACTGATTGACCGTATGGCCGAGAATAAAGATAAGGTATACGACCTACTGAATAAGTTACTGACTGCCTACAAGCCTGCCGCCGAAAAAGAAGAAGCCGAAGTTCAGGCTTATGCCGATAAAAATGGTGCTTACTTCAAATTACAACCCTGGGACTGGTCTTATTATTCCGAAAAACTAAAAGATGAAAAATACTCAGTAAATGATGAAATGCTGAAACCGTATTTTGAACTGGAGCATGTAAAAAAGGGAGTATTTGGCCTGGCAACACGTTTGTATGGAATCAGCTTTACAAAAAACACGAAAATTCCGGTATATAATTCCGAAGTAGACGCATACGATGTAACTGATGAAAAAGGAAATTTTGTAGCCGTTTTATAAACCGACTTTCATCCACGCGACGGAAAACGTGCCGGAGCCTGGATGAGTGATTTCAAACCTCAATGGATGGAAGGAACAATGGATAGCCGACCTCAAATCACTATTGTAATGAATTTTACACGTCCAACTGATACAAAACCGGCTTTGCTGACTTTTGATGAAGTAAAAACCTTTCTTCACGAGTTCGGGCATTCATTGCATGGCATGTTGACCAAATGTACTTATCAGGCACTATCGGGAACCAATGTTTATCGCGATTTTGTTGAACTTCCATCACAATTGATGGAAAATTGGGCATCGCAAAAAGAATTTTTGGACGGATTTGCCGTTCATTATAAAACCGGTGAAAAGATTCCTCAGGAACTGATTCAGAAAATCATTGACTCTGAAAATTTCAACACCGCTTACTTTTGTTTACGCCAATTAAGTTTTGGATACCTGGATATGGCCTGGCACACCATTGAAAAACCATTTGATGGCGATGTAATTGCTTATGAAAAACAAGCAATGGCTTCAACACAAATTCTACCGATGGTTCCTAACACCAGTATGAGTGCCACATTCAGTCATATTTTTGCCGGCGGGTATGCTGCTGGATATTACAGCTACAAATGGGCTGAAGTGTTGGATGCAGATGCATTCTCGGTATTCGAAAAAAATGGAATTTTCAACAAAAAGACCGCTGATTCGTTCCGCAAAAACATATTGGAAAAAGGAGGCACCGAACACCCGATGGTTCTTTACAAACGTTTCCGCGGTCAGGAACCAACTATCGATGCTTTATTGAAAAGAAACGGAATTACAAATTAGACTGTTTTTAAAACTGTCCGATAATAAAAACATTTTAGACAATATATTATTCAATTTTAGTATTATATGAAAAGTCATTCGCTAATTATGTTAGTCATTTCAGGATTATTAAGTGCATGCGCCTCCACACCACATTATGCCACTTTAAACGATTATCCGGTTTATGACGGTTCTGATCTGGAACTCACCTACTCTCCACAGTCGTGTAAATTTCGTGTGTGGGCACCAGCTGCCGATCAGGTAAAACTATTACTTTACGATAATGGAAGCGAAGGAGGTGCCTACCAGACTCATGACCTGAGCCGTTCTGAAAATGGAACCTGGGCCCTTAAAACAGATGAAAATCTGAAAGGTAAATTTTATACTTTTCAAATCAGAATGGGCGATAAATGGCTTCCTGAAACTCCTGGAATATGGGTAAAAGCTACCGGGATAAACGGAAAACGTGCAGCTATTATCGATCTTGCCGAAACAAATCCGGCGGGTTGGGAAGATGATGTTCGTCCTCCGTTGAAAAACTTCACTGATATTGTCTTATATGAAGTACATATGCGTGATTTCTCCATCGCACCGAATTCCGGGATAAAACACAAAGGCAAATTTCTGGCTTTCACTGAGCACGGAACAAAAAATGCAGCTGGAGAAGCTACCGGCATCGATCATTTGAAAGAACTGGGGATTACCCATGTACATTTATTACCTTCTTTTGATTTTGCCTCCATCGACGAAACTAAACTCAACCAAAACAAATACAACTGGGGATATGATCCGTTGAACTATAATGTTCCCGAAGGAAGCTATTCTACCAATCCTAAAGATCCGACATGCCGCATCCGCGAATACAAACAAATGGTTCAGGCGCTTCATAAAGCCGGAATTCGGGTTGTAATGGATGTAGTTTATAACCATACAGCCGTAGGGAAAAATTCGCATTTTGATTTGTTGGCACCGGGTTATTTCTATCGTATGAATGCCGACAGTACTTGGTCGAATGCCTCGGGCTGTGGAAACGAAACAGCTTCGGAACGGGCTATGATGCATAAATTTATGGTTGAATCGGTTGTTTATTGGGCTACGGAATATCACATTGATGGTTTTCGCTTTGATTTAATGGGCATCCATGATATTGAAACTATGAACGATATTCGCGCTGCACTGGATAAGGTTGATAAAACAATTTTCGTCTATGGCGAAGGCTGGACAGCAGCTGCATCGCCACTGGCCGAGAGCAAGCGCGCTGTAAAGAAAAATGCCAAGCAGTTAGACAATATAGCTGTGTTTAGTGATGACATTCGCGACGCACTGACAGGAAGCTGGATGCATCCTCAGATTCCGGGTTTTGTATCGGGAACCGACAGTTTGGAAGAAAGCGTAAAATTCGGTGTGGTTGGTGCAACCAAACATGCAGACATCAATTATGCAAAACTGCTTTATTCGAAAGCTCCCTATGTAAATAATCCGACACAGATTATCAATTATGTATCGTGCCACGACGACAAATGCTTGGTTGATAAATTAAATGCTTCAAAACCCGAAGGTGCCAGTGACGAAGAACTAGTTCGGTTCAACAAACTGGCTCAGACGGTAGTGTTCACTTCACAGGGAGTGCCGTTTATCTATGCCGGCGAAGAATTATACCGTACAAAAAAAGGCATACATAACACCTTCCAGTCGCCCGACTCTATTAATAGAATAGATTGGAACTCAAAAACGACACATAAAGATATTTTTGATTATTACAAAGGCCTGATTGCTTTGCGCAAAGCTCACTCGGCATTCCGTATGCCAACGCAGGAAATGGTGCAGAAACATCTGAAGTTTATTGATATGAAAACTCCGAACGTGGTGGCATTTATGCTTAGTAATCATGTGAATGACGAAATATGGAAAGATATTTTGGTAATATACAACGGCAACAGAAAATCGGTGTCGGTTGAGATTCCGGAAGGAGAATGGAATCTGGTTTGTCACGACGGACAGATTAATCTGAGTGGTATTTCACAAATCAATTACACAAACTTTGTTGTGGCTCCATCGTCGGCCAGTATCATGTATGTACAATAATCCTACAAGCTAATTACAGTCAGATTTTATAGTAAAAATCAGATCAAACAGGCTCTTTTTATGAAGAAGACATTTATTTCGGCGTTATTCACAATTATTAGTCTGGCTCTTTCGGCACAGGATATACCGGAGCATATTTCGTATACCCGAATTTACGATTATCTGGACTAACTAGCCATCGACGGAGTGATTGAAATTAATTCGGTGGCAAAGCCTTATGCACGAACATTTATTGCCAACAAGCTGCTTGAAGCTCAAACTAAAAAGAATCAGCTGAACAAAAGACAGCGAGACGAGTTAGTTTTTTTTCTGAATGAATTTGCATTGGAACTGGATAAACTGCCAACCACCAACCTGACAATAAGACAGAATGAGCAACTGACTTTTGCCGCTATTCAACCGGCAGTGCATTATCGCGACACCCTATTCCGTGCCCGTATTACCCCATTGCTGGGAATGGACATCACCAAAAATTCGAATGGAACCATTACCAAGCGTTGGTATGGAGCCGATTTACAAACAATGATAGGCAAACATCTGAGTGTTTATGGTAGCTTGCGCGACATTTCTATTGTTGGCGCGTTACTGGCCCGACCGGGCTACCTGAACGATTATCCGGGTTACGAGTACAAGGAGTCGAGTTCGGGGGGCGATTTCAGCGATTCGCGCGGTGGTATAAAATATGCATGGAACTGGGGCTCCATAGGGTTGATAAAAGACAATGTCATTTGGGGTGATAATTATCATGGTTCTAATATCCTGTCGGGACGTGCACCATCATTTCCCATGCTGACTTTGCATTTAAAACCTACCAAATGGTTCGAGCTGCAATACTTTCACGGCTGGTTGGTGTCGAACATCATAGATTCTACGCGTTATTATATGGATAATCTGGGAGCTAAACATTATCGGATGAAAAACAAATTTATTGCGGCCAACATGTTTACGTTTACACCTGTTGCCAAACTGAATATCTCTATCGGTAATTCGATTATTTATGCCGAAGATAATGTGCAGCCATCTTATTTTATTCCCATTGCATTTTATAAATCGATGGATCACACCCTGACCAAAGGTGCAAGTATCGAAAACCAGAACTCGCAGGTATTTATGAATATCAGTTCACGAAACATTAAACACCTGCATCTCTTTACATCGATTTATTCCGACGAAATAAGCTGGAACCGATTTTCGCCAGGCAGTAAGGAAAAAAATCCTATTTCGATAAAGCTCGGAGCAAATCTGAGCAATCTCCCTGTCGAAAATCTTTCGGTGATAGGCGAATTTACCAATACAAATATTATCAACTATAAGCATTCAATTCCGGCGCTTACCTGGGCGTCCAATGGTTATAACCTGGGGAGTTATCTGGGCGATAATTCGCAGGAAATATACATGGCTGTACGATACAAACCCATCCGCGGACTAGACCTGAGCCTGGCTTACACCGATGCCAAACATGGAAATGAATACGAATACGTACGCGATGGTCATGCCATCGACAAAATAATCAGCCAGCCATCGTTAGGCGATATTACCTGGAGCAATAAAACAGGGGCATTTAATGCACAATACGAAGTATTCAGCAATGCTTATGCAATAATCAATGTGGCTTACAGCGATATTCGGGGCTACGATATAAGTTCGACACCCATTGTTGGCGAAGTGCGTAAAACAGCGCAGGGTTATCTGGACATGTTCACACCTGCTTATCTGCAAGGGAAAAATACAACAGTAACCGTAGGATTTAGTTTCGGGTTTTAATTAGACAGCTGACATATAAATAAGCACTAATTATGCTTGCCACTGAACAGTTTTCCCCTCCGATTGTTTAAAAGAAAAGCTTTTTAGTAGAATTTCGACAAAATTATAATTTCTCAGACGCATGCATAAACCTTTAGTTATAGGAATCACCGGCGGCATTGGCAGTGGAAAATCAACACTGTCAAATTTGTTGCGTGCCGAAGGTTATTCTGTTTATGATTCAGATTTAGAAGCCAGACGACTTCAAAATGAGCATTCATTAATGAAAAAAAAAATGATAGATCTGTTTGGAAAAGAAATTTACACCGAACAGGGATTAAATCGTCCGGCATTGGGCAAACTGGTATTTGGGAAACCTGAATTACTGACCAAACTGAATGCCATAGTTCACCCTTTTGTGATGGCCGATTTTGAAAACTGGGTTCTCAACCGTTATCCCAAAAAGATATTATTTATCGAGTCGGCCATTTTATACGAAAGTGGATTTAATAAACTGGTAAATAAAGTCGTTCTTATTACTGCCAATAAAGATCTTCGGATACAACGCGTTGTAAAGCGCGATGGTATAAGCCATGAACAAGTTTTGGCACGCATGTCAAACCAATTGCCCGAAGAACAAAAACAACAACTAGCCGACTTTGTAATTCATTCCGACGATAACAAGCCGCTACTGAATAAAATGAAAAAGTTGATTGAGGAGCTGATTGAAATCAGAAACAAACAAATAAATGAGGCTGATACATATTGAAAAGATGTAACAGCCTCCGTTTTTTTTACTTTAGTTCAAAATAAGCTCGGATTTATTTTTCCAACTATACAATTGAATATTACGGTGCGCTGCACCTAATGATGATATTTGATTCCTAATACTACAAATAGTTGGGGACTCTGTCCCACAAAAAGGTGCAGCGTACCAATATATTATTTTCAGATATATGTGATACCAGGATATATTATTGAGTTGATGATGCTTTTTCATTTATTGCTAATCCCTAACTCAGGTTGTCAGATCTTTCAACTATTCTATTCTTCAACGGAAAGAAAATAGCTTTCCAAAATTTTTAGAACCCGATTTATGCTTCATTCTACCTTCTAAAAATTTTATAGACCTGATCAGAGTACAATTCAACCTTCTAAAATTTTTACAGGCATGATTAAAGCACAATTCAACCTTCTAAAAATTTTATAGACAAGAATGGAGTACAATTCTTCCTTCTAAAAATTTTACAGGCCTGATTAGAGTACAATTCAAGCTTCTAAAAATTTTATAGGCAAAAAAATGGGCTATTCTTGTCTATAAAATTTTTAGAAGCTTGAACGTTAAAATATAGCTACAATAAAAAATCCCCGCCACATAAATTTGTAGCGGGGATTCCTTATTTATTGAATTCTTATTCCGGCAATGCCACTGTAGGTTTTACAATTTTAGCCTTAATAATTTTTGTTTCCGGTTCCAGTTCCATCAAAATTGTATCACCGGGTTCCAACTCGCCGGCCAACACCACATCAGCCAGTTCATCTTCCAGGTATTTCTGAATGGCACGTTTCAGCGGACGGGCACCGAATTGAACATCGTAACCCTTGTCGGCAATAAAGTCTTTCGTTTCCGGAGTCAGTTCCAGTTTGTAACCCAGCGCCATTACACGTCCAAAGATACCTTTTAGTTCCAAATCAATAATAGATTTGATAGAATCACGGCTCAGCTGATCAAACATAATCACATCATCCACACGGTTGAGAAATTCGGGAGCAAAAGTCCTGTTCAACGCTTTTTGAATAACACCACGCGAAAATTCGGCATCCATAGCCGTTTCGGCAGGTGTATTGAATCCAACCCCTTTACCAAAGTCCTTCAACTGACGTGTTCCCACGTTGGAAGTCATAATGATAATCGTGTTTTTAAAGTCAATACGACGACCCAAACTATCTGTCAACCTACCTTCGTCCATCACTTGCAGCAACAGATTGAATACATCGGGATGCGCTTTCTCAATTTCGTCGAGCAAAATAATAGAATATGGTTTCCGACGTACTTTCTCGGTCAACTGTCCGCCTTCTTCGTAGCCAACGTATCCCGGAGGCGCCCCGATAAGGCGCGAAACACTGAATTTCTCCATGTATTCGCTCATATCCACCCTGATCAATGCATCGGAACTGTCGAACATAAATTCAGCCAAAATCTTTGCCAGGTGAGTTTTACCAACACCCGTAGGGCCGATAAAGATAAACGAACCAATCGGTTTGCTCGGATCTTTTAACCCGATACGGTTACGTTGAATAGCTTTCACTATTTTATTAACCGCTTCGTCTTGACCAATCACTTTACCTTGCAAGGCATCTTTCATTTGACGAAGTTTCAGTCCTTCGGCTTGTGCAATTCGTTGTACCGGAATGCCCGACATCATAGCCACCACTTCGGCAACCTGTTCTTCATCTACTGTTTCCGGATGCAACAGGGCTTCATCCTCCCAACGTTTTATAGCATCTTCAATTTGATATTGCAATTGTTTTTCCTGATCGCGAATAGGCCCGGCCAGTTCATATTTTTGTTCGGAAAGAACTTTCAGTTTTTCTTTCTTCAAGTCTTCAATTTTCTTTTCCAGCTCCTCAATTTCGGCCGGAACCGAAACCGTACCGATATGAACCCGTGAGCCAGCTTCGTCCAATGCATCAATGGCTTTATCGGGGAAGCAACGATCGGTGATATAACGGTCGGTCAGACGCACACAAGCTTTAATAGCTTCGGGCGTATACCGCACATTGTGATGATACTCGTATTTATCCTGAATATTCTCCAGAATTTGCAAAGTTTCATCTGCCGTAGTAGGATCGACCATCACTTTTTGGAACCGACGTTCCAGTGCACCATCCTTTTCAATACTCTGACGATATTCATCAAGCGTTGTGGCACCCACACATTGAATTTCGCCACGAGCCAAAGCCGGTTTCAGCATATTGGCGGCATCCAGCGAACCCGGAGCACCACCGGCACCAACAATGGTATGAATCTCGTCGATAAACAAAATAACATCGGGATTTTTCGACAGTTCGTTCAAAATAGCTTTGATGCGTTCTTCAAACTGTCCGCGGTATTTTGTTCCAGCTACAATAGAAGCCATATCCAGCGAAACCACCCGTTTGTCGAACAGCACGCGTGAAACCCGACGTTGAATAATACGCAAAGCCAGACCTTCCACAATGGCCGATTTACCCACACCCGGATCGCCAATCAGCACCGGATTATTTTTCTTCCTACGACTCAGAATCTGAGCCAGACGTTCAATTTCTTTTACACGACCCACAATCGGATCGAGTCTGTTTTCCAAAGCAGCTTTGGTTATATCTGTTCCGAAGGTATCAAGAGCGGGAGTATCGCTTTGTTTCGAAGCCGACGATGCACCTGCACTTTTCTTTTTCTGGCGCATATCATCATCCTCATCATCTTCGTCCTGAAAGCTTGCACCCATCATTGGCACATCTTTCGGAGCTTCTATAAAACCTTTAGCCTGCTCGTAAGTCAAATGTTCGGCAAGCAATATATCACCCGCCAGATTATTTTTTTCTTTTAATATGGCCAATAACAGATGTTCCGTATCAGCCGTTTCGGCCGACAATGAGCGGGTCTCCAGTTCCATGATTTTTTTAATCCGCTCGGTACTTTTCAAATTTGGAATTTCTCCACCTGTTGGTTCAAGATCGGTGCGAATCTGACTTTCAATAGTTTCCTTTACCTTCAGGATATTGACATGCGATACATTCAAAATATCAATAGCCTTGCCGTTTCCATTACGTAAGATACCCAAAAGCAAATGCTCCGGACCGACATAATTATTTCCAAGACGCTCAGCTTCTTGCGAGCTGTATAAAAGCACACTGTGCAATTGTTCCGAATAGTTTACTGACATATATTGGGTCTCCTATGTTTTAAGTTTGACAAATATAGTAATTATTGATCAATACCTGATTTAGAATTTAAAATGATTTATTCTATTTTTTCAAATCTGTTAGTCAAAAATAGTACCGAGTCAAGAAACACATATTTATTCGGTAATTTTGGCAGTATTGCAAAAAAGAAAAGATTTTTTTGAGTAGATTTGCACGCTAAAATTTTAAACTCCATTTTAAGCAAAAACAAATATATCAAACAAATAGTTTATGACTGAGAAAATTTCTTCACTCCGCGAGTCCAAATCGGCACGTTGGGTAGTATTAATTCTGGTATCGTTTACCATGATGTGTATGTATTATCTGACCGATGCAATGGCTCCTTTGCAACAAAACCTGCAAAGCAATCTACACTGGTCGGCAACAGATTATGGTTTATTTACGAGTGGTTACGGCTGGTTCAACGTATTTTTGCTGATGTTGGTTTTCAGTGGAATGATACTCGATAAACTGGGCACACGCTTTACCGGAGTTTTATCTATCGGAATCATGCTGATTGGTGCAGGAATTAAATATTGGGCTATATCCGGACATGTTACAGGAACCTATGCATTAAGTATCGGTTCGTGGCAGGTTCTTGGCGAAACAGCCAAATCGGCTGTTGTAGCCGGATTGGGATTTGCTGTTTTCGGTGTCGGATGTGAAATGTTTGGTATTGCTGCGAATAAAGCAGTTGTACGTTGGTTCAGAGGAAAAGAAATGGCATTGGCCATCGGACTGAATACTTCTACCGGACGTATCGGTACGGCATTGGCCATGTTTACTCCCCTACCCTTGTACAACCTGACAAAAGATGTAAGCGCACCAGTTTTATTATCCATCGTGTTACTGTGTATCGGTTTACTGGTATTTATATTCTTTAATGTGTTGGATAAACGACTGGACAAAGAAGAATCAGACGCAGGAATTGCCAGCGACGAAGAATTTAAATTTTCGGATATAACCGACATTGCTAAAAACCGCGCTTTCTGGTATATTTCCATTCTCTGCGTATTGTTCTATTCGGCAGTTTTTCCTTTTATCAAGTTTGCCACCAACCTGATTGTGCAAAAGTTTTCTGTAACCGACACCTTTGCCGGTTACATCCCAGCTTTATTGCCTTTCAGTGCACTGTTACTTACTCCGCTTTTCGGAGGTATATCCGATAAAAAGGGAAAAGGAGCTTCTATCATGATTATCGGTTCTATTATATTGGTATGCGTACACTTATTGTTTGCTATTCCATCGCTCAACAGTTTTCCCATTGCCATCGGACTCGTAGTAGTGCTGGGTATTGCGTTTTCGTTGGTTCCTTCGGCTATGTGGCCTGCCATTGCCAAAATTATTCCCGAAAGCAAATTGGGAACGGCTTATGCCATGACCTTTTGGGTGCAAAACTGGGGATTAATGCTGGTTCCGTTGTTGATTGGTTGGGTGTTGGATAAATACTGTATTATCGGTAGCATTACTAAAGTTATTGACGGAAAAGAAGAACATCTGACTCAATATAATTACACCATCCCGATGCTGATTTTTGCCTGCTTTGGCGTGGTGGCTATTCTTTTTGCCTTCTTGCTAAAAGCCGAAGACAAGAAGAAAGGATATGGGCTGGAAAAGCCCAATGTGGTTGAATAAAATAGACTGTTATCTAAAACGTACAGAAAGAGGTGCAAGTTATTTGCATCTCTTTCTTGTTATGAATAGTATAAATGTGGCAGGAAATGATTTTTTAAAAATAACTTTCATATTCTAACGTTGTTATAGAATATAAAAACCTGAATTTTAAAATCAGTCACTTTATAGCCGAATTCAAACAGACTACAGACAGAAATTCCGGCTAATTGTTTCAATTCAGAATAGAATCCTTAATTAAGTACACGATCAAATATGAGAACTATGAAAAGGCTAATCTTTTTAGTATTACTCTTCTCGTCCATTAATTGTCATTCACAGACAGATTCGGTTAATGTTCAGATAGACTATCATACCCCAAAAAACTATCATCGCGCTAAGAAACTCAACAATATTAAACTGATTGGTATTTATACAGCTTCTATCTTGTTAAACGGAATAGGAGATGGTCTTAATGATAATAAACACAAAACAACCGGTCATATTTTAAATGGTTTATCTATTGGGGCACTTATTTCTTCTCCATTTTTATTGGACTATGATAAAAAAAAATGGTATTGGTATTTGGCTACCTATACTTCTTTGAGAATTGGTTTATTTGATATAGCCTACAATTCAACACGCGGGCTGCCGTTCAGCTATTCAGGAATGACTTCTACTTCTGATAAATTCTATAATTATATGCATATCAATCCTACTATTCCAAGAACTGTATTTTTTGCCCTAGGTATTTATATTCCTATAACTGAACTGTAAAATACAGACACCCCCAGTAAGCAAATTAGCTAACCCAGTCTTATAGCCGTTCCGTAATAACTATCAAGTTATCAATGCTTCTTCTGCCTTAAAAAAGGTGAGAGAAGTATTGTCACATTGGTATACTATCACTATTGTTTGGCACATCATTGTTTGGTCAACCAATTTAAATTACCTTTGCAGCCAAATAAAACTAGCAGTTTCAATAAAAATTTGATTAAGTGGCTGAATTAAAATTCAAAGAAATTAATGAGGGCTTTAGTCCCAAAGAGGCTATTGACGAGGCAAAGCGATGTCTGAATTGTAAAAAACCATTATGCGTTACCGGTTGCCCCATTGAGCATAACATCCCCGGTTTTCTGTTCGAGTTTTCGACCGGAAATGTGGGCAATGCCATGCAGATTATCAACGAAAAAAGTAACCTGCCTGCTATTTGCGGCAGAGTATGTCCGCACGAAAAACAATGCGAAGGTCATTGCATCCTCAATAAAAAAGACAACCCCATCCGGGTTGGTAAACTGGAACGTTTCATTGCCGATTTCGACAGCGAAATGGGATTGATTCATGAAAAGCTGGCACCTAAAACCCGTGGGAAAGTAGCCGTAATCGGATCGGGACCTGCCGGCCTGACAGTGGCAGGCGATTTGGCGCGCGAAGGATTCAACGTAGTAATATACGAAAGCGAACAGGAACTGGGCGGTGTATTGATGTTTGGTATCCCCCACTACCGCTTACCCAAAGATATTGTAAAGCGCGAAATAGATAAAATAGCCGGATTGGGAGTGACTTTTATTACCAATTGTATGATAGGCAAAGACCTCACGGTAGACGATATGTTCGACAGAGGGTTTGATGCTGTGTTTATCGGTACAGGAACAGCTGTTCCAAAATCGCTCGAAATACCCGGTTCGCATTTGATTGGTGTAATTCAATCTTCTTATTTTCTGCGGACGGTGAGTCTGTACAACAATAAAAGTTTAGGCAAAAGGGAAGTTCCCGTAAAAACAGGCGATAATGTGGGTATTATCGGAGCCGGAAATGTGGCTATGGATGCGGCACGAACCGCGCTGCGAATAGGCGCTAAAAGCGTAACCGTTTTTTATCACAAAACAGAGCATGATATTTCGGCACTGCAAACAGAATACAACGAAGCGGTGGAAGAAGGAGTGAAATTCTCGTGGAAAACCTCGCTCACTGAACTGAAAGGCGAAAAAAACAAGCTCAAAGGAGCAACCATCTCTGTAGACGGAAGACTAAGTGATATAGAACTGGATGTGTTATTGCTCGCCATCGGTTCGCGCCCGGCCAACCGGATTGTTTCCACCACACTTGGCATTGACGTGAGCGACACAGGATATGTGGTTACCAAAGAAAGACCGTATGGAATGACTACCCGCAAGGGAGTTTTTGCGGGAGGCGACGTGGTGCATATGCCGCAAACAGTGGTGCTGGCCATGCGCGAAGCTAAAAACGTAGCCAAAGGTATTTTACAATATGTGGACGCAAAGAAGCTGTTGGAAGAATGAACGATGAGGGAGGAATGAGGAATGAGAAATGATAAGTGGTAAGTGATGAATGATAAGTGATAAATGGTTAATGATAAGTGGTTAATGATAAATGGTTAATGATAAGTGATCAACTAACAACTATAAACTAGAAACTGTAAACTATAAACTATAAACTATAAACTGTCACCTATCAACTATCAACTGTCAACTATCAACTATCAACTGTCAACTATAATTTTACCTATCCAAAAAAAAGATGTATTTTAGCAGTCGAATAGAACGAAGAATATCAA
>JAATGT010000059.1 GCA_015654525.1 Bacteroidales bacterium | reverse complement strand
GGTAGACGCGCTGGTCTCAAACACCAGTGGATTCACTTCCATGCCGGTTCGATCCCGGCTCTGGGTACTGGGTAAAAGCCTAACTGATATTTTCAGTTAGGCTTTTTTTGAATTTCAGATCTGATCAAAAGGCATTCATATGCACTTTTCTACCGGCAACAGTCAGGAATATAATTCGGAGATCCCACCAGAAAGTCCAGCTTTCAAGATAATTCATGTCATATTCTACACGCTTTTCCATTTTCCAGAGTTCGTCAGTTTCACCTCTATACCCATTCACTTGTGCCCAGCCTGTAATACCAGGTTTGACGTAATGTCGTACTCGATAATAATCTATTAATTCGGAATACTGGTCGGTATGTTTCAGCATATGTGGGCGCGGTCCTACGACAGACATCTGCCCTAAAAAAACATTGAAGAACTGAGGAAATTCATCCAGGTTGGTTTTGCGAAGAATTTGACCAATACGGGTGATACGACTGTCGCCACGTGTTGCCTGTTTACTATTTGCATCCTGACTCATACGCATACTGCGGAATTTCAGGCATTTGAATGTTCTGTTGTTGATGCCTGTACGTTCTTGAAGAAAGAATACAGGGCCTTTGGAGCTCAGTTTAATTAATATGGCTAAGATGGGAAATAGCCAACTAATTACGAATAAGATAACCAGTGATGAGAAAATCACATCAAAGCATCTTTTCAGAAATCGCGATTTCAGGTCGTCTAACGGTATTTCCTGAGGATTAAACACAACCAATGATCCAACCGATTCGAGATTTACCTTGGACCGGAACCAATATTGATTTTCCGGAACTAATCTCAATCTTACACCTATCCGGTTGCAGATAGCGAGTAACTCCTTACTTCTTTTTAAATCATTATAAGCTGAGTGAGTCACAAAAAGAAAATCAATTTGATTCTGCGATACCAATGGAGCCAGATCATCAAGATGCCCCAATACGTCTTGATTACCTGAATGCTCATCGGAAACATAACCGACAAATTCATACCCTAACATGGGATTGTTATGTAGCAGGTTTCGCAAATAGACACCCATATCGTTTAATCCTACAATTAAGACCCGATGAACATAAAACCCTTTTGATCGTCTGAAGGTTAGATAACCATATAATAAATAATAATATATCAGGGTAAAAGCGTAGAAGAGGGCTGTGTATTCCAGTAAAAAAAGGCGAGAATAACCGGGAGGTAAAAACAACTGAGCAAGGACAAACAATATCACTGCAAAGAGGATTGTTCGTTTACTTATTCGTTTAAATCTATTGGCAAAATCATCATGTAAATAAAGATTTCTCTTTGTGAACAACGAATAAGCAATGATTTCGGAGAGGTTGGCATGTAAAAAGTATAAACTCTTATCATGCAGATTTAAGCCCTGCAATGCAGGACTTAAAGAATATAATATTGAAATAGCTATATCCAGAATGATAAGATCAAAAGCCAGATATAGAAACTTTAATTCGGTTTCGTTCGATTCCATAAAGCAATAATTTAGACGCTTGTAAACAATTTTAAAAAAATAGTATTGTTTGATATTTTTTATCAAACATCAAAAAGATATCACACGCAACACATCATGTACGGACCTTTTCCATCAGGATATATCTAATAAACTTCACATTACCTATGAGGTATCTGCGCCACATCCGACGAGGTTCTTTGATTAATCTATATAACCATTCAAGGCCAATACCAATCATCCAATCAGGAGCACGCTTTACTGTACCGGCATAAAAATCGAATACTGCACCTATACAACATACATGCCCAACCTGTAACTGATTGTAATGCTGATGCGCCCATTTCTCTTGTTTCGGGGCTGTCATGCCTACAAACAACACTCCGGGCTCAACGGCATTTATAGCATCTAACATCAATTTATTTTCTTCTTGACTAAATTCGGCTTTATAGGGCGGAGAGTAGCTGTAGATCTCTACGTTCGGGTATTCTTTCTCAGCTCTTTTCCGTATCTTTAGTAAAGTGTCTTCAGAGCTCCCCAAAAAGAAGCATTTACCACCCATAACATTCATCCGTTCCATTTCATAAAAAAATAAATCGGCACCAGCAATTTTTTGTATTTTTTGTCCGGTCAGCATTCTCGTTGCCCATACAACACTAATACCGTCAGGTAGTAAAACATCACTATACAAAAGAGCATTATGAAAGTCTTTATCAGCTTGCACTGTGTTAAACGAATGGGCGTTTAGTGTATTTATGAGTGCTTTTGGTTGACTGATATTTTTTAATGGCTGATTAAATAGGGTATAATTTTGTAGCATAATTTTTGCTTTTAATGATTGAGTAAAAGTATGACGTATATTACATAATTATAGTATTTAAAGTTATGGATTTTGCTAGTATAACGTGCGTATAGCTTTTAATGTTTATTCAATAAGATTATTTATGTAATAATATATACTACTTTTTTATTATATTTTGTGCTACCTTATTTAGCTGAAGCTCGAATACATTCAGTGTAAACTCTTTTTCATATTTCTTTCTTCCGGCACTACCCATTTTTGTGCGCAACTCGGAATTAAGAATCAATAATTCCAGTTTGTTTGTGAGAATTTCAATATTTTTTTTAGGAATGAGGTAACCTGTAATACCTTCTTCTACGATATCGGGAATACCTCCCTCCGGGGTAGATACAATAGGTAAAGCATATTGCATAGCCTCTAGCAGAACTAATGGAAAGCAATCATTTAGAGTGGGATGCACAAAAATATCAGCAATAGCAAATAATTCCTCTTTTTCTTTTCCGAATTTTTTTCCGACATAACTCACATAGTTTTCTAAACCCAGTTCTTGTAGTTTAGATTGAAACTGATGCTCGCAGACATCACCTGTGGCTCCAACAAAAGTACAATGGAAAGCCATTTCTTTTTGTTTCAGAAGTTTACATGACTCAAGTAATATAAAAACACCTTTTGATTCCATTAGATTTGATAAAAAAAGGAGCTCAACTGTATTTCGATCTCTTCTTGCGGTTTGCATCACTTTCACATCTTCTATGCCATTGGGGCAATAATAAACACGCTTCTTGTCAACATATTTTTGAATATCGGGATATAGCTTTTTTGATAACAGAATGACATCTGTATTTTTAAATGTCAGGCGATATAAAAAATCATCCCAATATTTATCTTGTCTTGTAGCAACTCCCTTATTATGGAAATGGTATACTACTTTAATCCCGAACAGTTTTACAAGTAATGCCAGTGATGCATCTTTATAAAACGGAGTACATTTTGCAGTCATCGAGAAATAACAAAGATCGGGACGATTAAAAATAATACTCCTGCATAGCTGAGCTAATATGCCTGCATAGCGGAATATTTTCACAAGTCTTCTTTTCCCGATTTCTTCAATGGTTTTGGATGTTCCAAGATTGATGTATTCACAATCAAAAGTGCTGTTTATAACTTTACTTTCTTTAATCTGTAGACCTACAGCAGCAGCTCCATGAATAGGTGGTGGATAATGTAGCACAAATAATATTTTCATGGATATAATATTTTAAATATTATTATATTATGATGGATTAATTTCTTATAAGTCACGATATCATAATTTGTAATAAAATTGTTTCATAAATATTGTAAATAAAATTATTGATTAGCCGATAATAGTTTCCAACATTCGGTGTTATTTAAATACGTCATCTCCGAATTAAATGCCAGCATTTTCAGAACCATTTCAAGCTCTTTCCAAAGTCCATATTGTTCAATCTCCCAGGAATGTCCCCAAAGATGAAAAAGCCCGCCTGTGGCTAAAATCCTGTTTATGGTAGTCTCTATCAACTTCGGAAAATTCTTATTGGTTTTATAAAAAAACAAATTCTGAATAACCGGAAGCAGAAAGGTGTTTTTTACACAGTGTGCGGTTAGCACCGCGTTGCTGTGGTTGTATGCCTGAATAGTTGTATCGAGTAAATGGGGATGTAGCTTCGGTGATGTATGAAGTAATCTGGTAGTTCGACCGAATAAAAAGCCAGCTTGTCTTACAAGGTCGATATCCCGTTGTGAATATTTACCGCCCGGATAGCAAAAAGCTTCTATTTCTTTCCCCAACCGATTCTGAAGCATTGTTTTGCATTCGGAAATCTCATAGTTAGCAGCATCTTTATTAAGGGTATTTAAATAAATATGATTGACAGTATGACCTCCTATCTCAAATCTATTGGCAATATTATTTAATGCCGCGGCATCCATAACCGGATATTCCGGATTTCTGATCGGGACATAAAAGGTGGCATTTATTTTATACTTATCAAGAAGCTCGGCAATTTTATAATCTAAGGGATAACCGTCGTCCCAACTGGTTGTTACAATTATCTTTTTATTTTCCATAATAGCTGTGATATTTTATCTTTCAAGCGGCTCGCAACAGAGTAGTGTGCGTAAAATTGTTTTCTGATGTGTTTACTTATCTTTATATCTTTACTGAATAAAAATGTCTGTTGATCAGATAGATCCAGTACGGTATCATACGTGTTACATTTCATTTTGGTGTGAGTAGCTTCTGAGTTAAAACCGTTATAAGCAACTTTTGATTTTAAGGGAAAAACATCCAGATAGTTGTGTTTGAAGTGGTGATAGTCAAACCGGATTGCCCAAGAATCAATCTGACCTTTCATCTGACGGTGTAACATCTGACAAAGGTCACTACCGCCCCGCGAAAATTTCAATAGTTTGAATATATTCCATCTGAAAGAATTATAGTCTTTTACTGTCCAGTCTATTTGTTCCCAACGGTCTTTCCATATTGCCCATCCCCAAGAGGCCGAGCGTAAAGAGAATGTAACGTCGTATTTATAGTCCGGGGCATAGTTGAGCGAGAAGGAGTACCCCGAAATACTTAAAACGGTTTTTTCTGATTCGTAAAAATCCAAAGCCTGATTCATGAAAGATAGAAAGTTTGTCGACACGAGTAGATCATCTTCTATCACAATCGCTTTTCCATATTCATTCACAATTTGCGTTACCCCTGAGATGATGGAGTTTGCCAGGCCTTTGTTGATTTCGCTTTCGTAGATTGTTACATCGGCAAACCCACTAATTGTATGAATATATTCCCGTACCGTACGTACTTCTTCTATATTCTGAGTGTTCTTAGGTCCGTCGGAAAATATATGTAACCGGCTTTCTGTAGCTAATGCATTTTTTTGTAATGATTCAACAGTTTGTTTGGCTTCCGCAAGGCGGGAATAAACAAAAAGGCAAACCGGAGCTAAATTGGTATAAGTTTTCATGTTTTCTCAGAACTGATAAGTAATGGAGATTGTATGTTGAGCTATTTATTTTAAGATATTTCCATAAAGAAATGGAGTATTGTCATATTACAATGAAGCAATGTTTTCAGCTATTTTGGTTCAATTGATTTGTGCAATAAGACAATAATGTGTTGCTGCATATTTTATTGTTGTTGAAGACAGACTGCTGAGATTGAAAATTGATTATTTTCCTTGTCCTTTCATTCGGTCTGTTTTAAGGTTAGAGTCGTAAGCTGTTATCATTATTGCGATTGAATCTTTTTTCTAAAATTCAGAATACCATTTCTTATGGGGTTTGATATGTTGGATTGCTTAAAATTAATCCATATTTTGGAAACCAACACTTTCAGTTTGGTTACAACAAAGTTGGAAGAATATTTCCGGTAAATAAAGTACGAAAACAACGGATGCGATTTAGCTAAGAAACGTCTTTTCAACTCACTCTCTCCCCACAAAAAATGCATGGTTTGTAACTCTTTTTCAATGGCTGTTTCAAGAGTCTGGAACACACAGACTTCTCCTACATTGTATTTCGAATAATTATTGTCGTGAGCAATGACGTGAAGAAAAATTTCTTTATTTATTATGCTGGCTATACATCCGGCTACCAATACGTTGTCGAGTGTTAGATATACAACCATACCGTAATGCCGGGCATATTGATAAATATTGTTTTTATAAGCTGTATCAATGCCTGAAGTTTTGCCTTTGTTTTTCATTCTGTTATGATTAAACTGAATAATCTGATCGACAATGGTTTCTTCAATTTCATGACCCGACTTAATTACAAAACAGACTTCAGAAAATTCTTTTGATAGTTTAGCTTTACGGGCACGTAAATGTTTACGGGTTTTTGATCCCAGTTCGGCTGTGAATGTATCAATGTCCGAAGGTAGACTGAGAATATGATCGTCGGACTTAAAAAACAGGATGGACTTATCCAGCGTGTAGGCTTTATATGATGCATCTATATAAATTTTCCGGATTGAAGGATATTGTTCAAAGAGCTTTTCGGTGCATACGGCAATTATCTGCTGGTCTAAAGCCACCAATGAGTTGAAACATCTGGATGTGCTTCCGTCGTTTCCAAATACAAGTAATTCCTGCAAAGTATCATTTTCGCTAACGAGCATGTAATGTACATCGTAGGTGGGATAATACTGCCGGATATAAGAACAGGTGGTTATAAAAGACCCATATTTCTCTGTCAGAAAATATTCATATTCAGAAGGTAATCCTTTAAAACATTCAATTGAAATCATAGTATAGTGTAAACAGTGTGAGTAAAAAATTTATTGGAGTTCAAATTTCCAACCGAAGTCGGTTGCCTGTTTTCAATCAGGTATATATTAAGTACTTTTGCGGCGGTAGGACTTAATGGCCTCTCTCAACGGTTTTGAATATTTTGATTGTCTTATGTTTATCAATGTCCGTGAACTTTTAGCCTTTATTTTGTTTACAATAAAACTGAATGAATAGGCTCTGTAAATAACATACGAGAACAAAGCATGAGGCTTGGCCTGCAATCGGACTTTATATTCATTGTCGCCCCATAGAAAATGGAATGTTGACAATTTCAGGTTAATTGAGGCTTTTATCAGATTGACGATGCATAATTGCCCTACATTGTATTTGGCAAAATTATTATCGTGTGTAATCATGTATAAATATATCCGGTTATTCAGTATGTGTGATATAGAGCCAGCAACTATTTGCCCATTAATCTCGATATATGCAACGCAACCATAGTGCTGCGAATATCTGTAAAAGTCATTTGTGTCTTTTGGGCTTTTACCGGGAGTGATACCCTTTGATTTCATTCTGTTGAAACTTAACTGAACGATTTTATCGATAACAGACTCCTTAATATCGTTTTTAAATACTGTGATATATCGGACATCAGGATAATCACGTAGTAACTTTGCATTATAATTTTTGATATGTCTGCGGGTTGTGGAGCCAAGTTGCGAATAATAATCATCTGTTTTTATTGGTAAACTAAGAATGTAATCATTCGATTTGGAAAATAGAAAGCTCCTTTTTAAATTGTAACTTTTATATGAGCCCGCAAGTCTTATCTTTTGGACAGTAGGATACTTATTAAACACATTTTCGGCGAATATTTCAATCACTTCCTGTGGCATGGTTACAAGTGAGTTGAAACAAATGCAAGTATTTCCTTCATTTCCGAATATGATCAGATCTATAAGGTTTTTATTTTCTAAAATAAGCATATAATTAATTTGGTGTGCAGGGTAATATATTTCGATATAGCGACAGCTTGTTATATACGATTCATATTTCTCTACTAACCAGAATTCGTAGTCTGAAGGTAAATTTTTATGTATTTCAACTGAAATCATGGTTATACTATTATTGACTGTAAAATTTCCATCAATCTGTGTTCAAATCTTTCCAACGTAAACTCTTTTTCGAATTTTTGTTTGCCGGCTTCTCCCTGCTGTCGACGTAGTTCAGTATCTCTGATTAACACCTCTAGTTTTGCAGCTAAAGCCTCAGTGTCTTTTTGAGGCACCAGAAAGCCGGTAATACCATCATCAACAATATCCGGGATGCCTCCTTCAAACGTTGATACAACAGGTAATCCGGCAAACATGGCTTCCAAAATAACTAACGGGAAACATTCGTTGGAATAGTAAGTTGGAAAAGCAAAGATGTCTGCCCGGGCAAACTCAGCTTGTTTTTCTTCTCCGAATTTTCGTCCCAGATAAGTAACCCGATTGCCTATTTTATGCTCCAGCACTTTAGCATCAAATTGCGTTATATTGATATCCCCTTCGGCCCCAACAAACGAACATTCAAATTCAAGTTCTTTTTCCTGTAAGATGACACAAGCATCCAACAAGGTCGAAACTCCTTTCGATTCGATGAGATTGGATAAAAACAAGATATTTACCGGTGATTTGTCTTTTAAATATATACGAGGCTCAACAATGAGATTGTCAATTCCATTCGGACAAATATAAACCTGAGATGACGGTACAAAATACTCAATATCACGATATAGTTTATCTGAGAGTAAAATAACGCTAGCATCTTTAAATACAAATTTATAGAGTAGCTTATTGATCTTATTCCTGTCGTTATGGCTGACTCCCTTATTGTGCAAATGGTAAATCCGTTTTATTTTAAACAGGCGTAGCCAGAAGACTAACAGAGCATCTTTATAAAAAGATAAACCTGTGGTAGAGAGTGCTAAGTAGCAAGCTTCGGGTTTTTTCTCTAGTATATTCAGCAGCAATTCATACCAAACCCCTACAAACCGAATAATTTTCAGAAAACTGAATTTCCCGGTTTCATTTATCTTCCGTGATACCAGTAAATTGATATAGCTACAATCAAAAGAAGTATTTATAAGTCGGCTGTTTTTTATAGATTGACCAACCATAGACGAGCCATGGACGGGGGGGGGTAAATGAAGAATAAAAAGTATTTTTTTCATTTGTGTTAATTAAGTTCTAAATAAAGTTTTGAATATGCATTGATCATCCCGCTGTATGAGAATTTCTCCGAAACAAATGCATAAGCTTGATTTTGGAGAAATTCATAGTCATAGCTTTTGCTGGCTATTTTTTCGAATATCGACAACAATGCTTCTTCATTTTCCAGCTTGAACTGCAATGCCCAGTCGAGTGCTAAAGTTTCACTAAGTCCGGGAGCAAAGGCAGCTATTACAGGAACTTTTGAAAAAGATGCTTCAATGGAGATTAGAACTAGTCCTTCGAATCGGGATGGCATAATAAGATAGTCAAACGCGTATAACTTGTTGGCAATATTGGGAACGGGCTCATAAATCTGAACATTTTTATTTTCTTCGGATAGTTTAAATGCTTCATTTTTAAATGTACCACTGCCAACCAGATGAAATATAAAGTCATCTGCAAATCTGAAATTTATTGCTTTTATTCGTTCAATCAGAACATCAATTCCTTTCTGGCTTTCAAACCTACCACAAAAGGCAACATTGATTTTTTGTTTGTCTATTCTAAACGGATGTTCTGTCTTTTGTGGAACGACACATCCATTATAAATAACCCGTTTATATGGAGAAATTGCTAAGCCGTTTTTTATTCTTAAATCATCATAGGCATCCAATGCTCCTTCCGAAACTCCAACTATCCAGTCGTTATTAAATGCTGTCTCTACATATCTTCCTAACTTGTTATGCACCGGCCACAATACTGTATTATGAATTGTCCGTATAATTTGGGGTAGCTTAAGATGCAGTAGCCTAAAAAGGCGAATAGTGTTGGACAGCAGTAAGTCAGGCAAGTCGGTATGTGAATGAATGATGTTTGGCTTTTCTTTCAGTAAATGATAAGCCAGAATAAATGGACCAATTATCAAACTTACGATTTTAGATTTTGTACCAAAATTAATAATTCTTATATTCTTCGATTTAAGCTCTTTCTTTTTTTCAATGGAATAGACATCATTTGTTTTGTGCAATTCAATTACAACAAATTCGAACTCCTCGGGATGCACATTTTTGCAGGACTCCGATAAGTTAAATGCCACTATTTCTGCTCCACCTAAATGGATAGATCTTATTAATTGAAAAACTTTATACATACATTAGTTTCCTCCATTCTTTAATGAAATCGGTTTGATAGTTTGCCATCAGTGATGGTTTTTTGGTTAGCTGAATATCATCAACCCTGTCAACTAAGCTGATAAATTTGATAAATTTGTTCAAGGTTTCTTCTCCCTTTAAAGGATCAAATAAAATTCCATTTTCACCAACTAAACCAGAAGCACCCGCATAGTGTGAGCAAAATACCTTAAGACCAAAGATTAATGCTTCATTCACAACGGCCCCAAACGGTTCGTAAGTGCTTGGCAGGAAAAAGCCCGATGCACACAAGTACCATGCATAAAGTGAAGATCCTTCGTAGCGGCCGGGTAGCAAGATGTTTTTCTCTAACTGCTTTTCCTTTATAAGTACTTCTATTCCAGATTTAGTCTCTCCGTCTCCAACAAATACGAGGGTAATATTATTTTGATCCAGAAGTATGGAATGTACAGTGTTTATAAAGTTTGGCAAAGCTTTTTCAGGGATAAATCGCCCGACAAATAACAGAACCTTTTTCCCTTTTAGATGGTATTTTTGTAAATATTCATCGGCAATACGTTCTAGTTCACAATTATTTGCTCTTAGTCTTTCAGAATTCTGAAGTATGGGAGAAACGATTATTTGCGAATCTTTTAAATGAAACCTTTCCTGATAAAATTCTGAAACTTCATTGGATAGTACCACCAGATAATCAAGATGCCTGACGGTTTGCTTACGAGCCATATAACGACTTTTAGACTGAACATGATTACAAATTTCGATGCTATCATCTATGGTCGATCCTATAGGTTGATGAATCAGTCCTAACCGTTTTAATAAAATAAGATATTGGGTAGTGAGTGAATATTCAAATCCAAAAATAATATCAGGCTTAGTACTTTTGATAGTTCTAAGTATACCGAACCGGAATACACGTCCTTTGTGACGGGGCCCTTTTAATAAAAACGATACTTTAAATTGCAACTGTGAAAGTAGCTTGTCTTGATCGAACCGGTGATTCCAAACATTTTCGAATATGAATACCACCTCTAGGTCAAATAGCTTACTTAATGCATTAAACTCATCAACTCTGTAAGGAGCTAAAGCGGGATGAATGATTAATAATTTTTTCATCTTCTTTTTATTAGCAAATAAATGGTGAGTCAGAATTAAAAGAAGATCAAAAAAAATGCAGATTAAATACTTGCAACATAATTTTTTAAATGCAAGTATGAATCAACCAAATCCTTATTCTCTTTTTCCGATTCCAATGAATATTTCAAACTAGAGAATTCCTTTAAATAGGGCATCCAACTATCTATTCCAACGTGTTTGAAATATAGTTGAATAACATTGTGATTGTCTTTTAGTATTTGGCCAAATCGCATCGTTTCGTTAACCAGAAATTCGTATTGAAAAATATATGTAAACAGGTCATAACCAAACGAATATTGACCGGCTAATTCCCAATCGTATAAATCAACTTTATCGGTCTCAGTTATCATATTCCATGGACAAAAATCACCATGTGCAAAACAACTTTTTAATTCTCCGTTATATTTTCGGGCACTCTTTACTTTTTGGGGTGACAAGCAATAAAGAATTGATAACATCTGATCATTTATTGATTGATGTTTCATCTTTTCTCCTTTTAAAACCGAAGTTTTTATCAGCGTATATTCATCTTTCAAATTTACATTTAGTTCCAGCTTAGGAACAAATGAAAGATGTGATAACTGACTTAAAACCAATCCTTCATTGAATACGTTTTTACAAGCAACTTTTGTGGTTGCATATTTAATGAAAAATGTCGCATTTGTCAGGGTGTCTATGCCTAAAACAGTTATTTTCTGCTCAATGCCAGTACTCCCAAGGTTGAATGCTAAAACAGAACTTATTGATACATATTTTCCAACTTGTTTCAACGGTAAAACATCCTCAGGTGTGTTTGTCGAAAATGGATAACGAAAAAGTGGCGATGTTCTCCAAACCTTCCAAAGCAGTTTTGCACTCAATTTATAGGGTTGATAAAATGTAGCAAATAGCGGATATTTTTTGAAATCTTCCGGAAAATAGCATTTCTTGTTAAATGGATTAAAGTAATAATACCTCATAATAATAGTTGATTTAAGGAGGGTAAAACTAAAGTGCCAGAAAAAAAAGTAAATACGATTCACTTGCAGATTCCGAAGGATAAGTAGTCAATTTAATTTTAGATATAACCAAGTTGATTTTGTTTGTAATCAACTTCATTTAGGATCATTTGACTTTGTTGGCCGATACATTCTTAGTATTTTGCTTCGGATGATTAATATTTGTTATATCGAATTTATATTAACAATTTGTTTTCAGGCTGCATTATGATTTAAAAATAGAATCAATTTATTCATCTTCTGATTGAATGTATAAGGCATTAATGAGTTAGATAATGGGTATTTGATTCTCGTTTTGTGTTTTTCTGCTAAAGCCTTTTTAAAGATTGAAAGCAGTTCTTGTTCGTCATAAGGACTAAATGTAACACCATTCTTCTCATTAATTAAGCATGAAGCACCTGCCAGATTTGAACACAGTACCGGAACTCCAACAATCAACGATTCATTGACGACAGCCCCAAAAGTTTCCGAGATACTGGGTAAAATAAAATAATCGGCAATTCGGTACCACGCATAAAGTTCTTCGTTTTCAAAACGACCGACAAATAAAATGTTGTCTTGCATATTCAGGCTTTCAACCAATACCTGCAATTCCGCTTTTCTATCACCATCTCCAACCAGTACCAATACTGCATTTTTATTGATGGATACATAGTTGGAAAAAACGGTTATCAGAAACTGTAGATTTTTGACTCTGACAAACCGCCCCACAAAGAGCAAGATGTTTTTATCGTGTAGTTTGTGCTGCTCCATATATC
>JAATGT010000219.1 GCA_015654525.1 Bacteroidales bacterium | reverse complement strand
TGACAATCGACTATTTTCAGCTTCATCGTGGAGCAACACCGGAACTTCACACGATATGGCATTATTTAAATATTGTGTGAATGATTTTCAAGGACATATTGGGATTGCATATAATAATAACACTGCTATTTCATCGGAAACCTATTATACCCCTAAATCAAACTATCGCTATATGGGATATGTATGGTTGACGAAAGATTTGGTCAAGGCTTAAATCTGAGCTTGATTGGAGTCGATGAAGGCGTTCAGGACACAACAGGTACTAAAAGCGGAGTAAATTATTTGAAAACCAATATGAATCATGCATACACTTACGGTGGTAATTTAAAATATTCCAATGAGAATTTCCCGGCAAGTGTACTGGCTACAGCCTATTTCCAGTCGGGTAAAAGTGCTACCGGCTCTACGCTAAAAGGAAAACTATTGGCTATAAAAGTTGACTATAAGTTTTCTGGTATATTAGCCGCCAATATTGGTACGGATTACTTGTCGGGAGACAATAAGTCCACAGACGGAATACAATCTAATTTCAAAAAATTATATGGCACCGATCATAGTTTCAATGGAGCAATGGAATATTGGAAAACGCCTTTAAATCAAGGCTTATTAGATTACTATGCGGGAGTTACCGGCAAAATAAGTAAAGAGTTGAGTTTGGATGGAACATTTCATATTTTCAATTCCGAATATTCAGGGTACAATAAAAAGAATATAGCATTTGGAAAAGATTTAGGTTCTGAGTTGGACATTATTGTGAATTACAAACTCAACAGTTGGACAGCAATTCAGGGAGGTTGGTGCACTTACTTTGAAAACAGAAATACACTCGTGTCTAAAGATATTGTAACTTCTGCCACTGTCACACCATCGGTACGCACTCCTCAATGGGCTTATGTAATGTTTACTATTAAACCTACATTTTTAAATAGTGCTTCAGGAAAATAAATACATTCCTCTATTTCAGATAAAAATCATTCATTTAAAAACAATATGAAAAAGATAATTATTTCACTGGCAATAATATTTGTCACAATAACAGCCACAGCACAAAAAGTAAATGTAGCAGCAGCGGCCAATTTACGTTATGTATTGGAAGAAATCAAAACGGCTTACGTAAAACAAAATCCTAAAACTAAAATAAACCTGACATTTGGAGCTTCGGGTATGTTAGTTCAACAAATTCAGAATGGGGCAAACTTCGACTTTTTTATGGCAGCCGACAATGAGTTTCCATTAAAACTAAAAGCTAAAGGACTTACAACCGGAGTTATGTCCACTTATGCTTTTGGTAAATTAGCAATTTACAGCACAACATTGGATGTAGAAAAAAAAGGACTTGCAGTGTTAAAAAGTGGATCGATAAAGAAAATAGCCATTGCCAATCCGGAAACTGCACCCTATGGCGAACGATCGATAGAATTATTGAAAAGTCAGAAACTGTATGAGGAATTAAAATCGAAAATTGTGCTGGGCGAAAACATTTCGCAAGCAGCTCAATTTGCCTTTACAGGAAATGCCGAAATTGGATTTGTTGCTTTATCTCTGGCCCTAGCACCGGATATGGACGGAAAGGGCAATTATTACGTTGTTCCACAATCATTGTACAAACCCATCGAACAAACATGCATTCTGATCAAAACTCCGGTATTAAACACCGAAGCAGCTAAATTCAAGAGGTTTGTTCTATCACCTGCCACAAAAGCAATCTGGGAAAAATTCGGATACGGTCTGGTTGGAAGTAAATAACTGATAACTTTTCCAAAGTTTAGTACTTTGGAAAAGTTTGAACAACAAATAGTAATGTAGCGATTAGGATATCGCAAAACCCTAACAAAGCATGAATCAAGATTTCGTAAACACACTCCTACTCACTGGGAGACTGGCCAGTTGGACTACCATAATACTTTTTGTTATTGGTTTTCCAATTGCCTATCTGCTGGCATATAAGCGATTCTTTCTAAAAGCTGTTGTAGAAGCACTAATCAGCATGCCGTTAGTACTGCCTCCGACCGTGTTAGGATTTTACATGTTAGTGGCTTACAGTCCGCAAAATGCATTCGGACGACTTCTTGCAGAACATTTTAATACGCGATTGGCATTTAGTTTCGAAGGAGTGTTGATAGCCAGTGTACTTTTTAGTCTCCCATTTATGATTCAGCCTCTGCAAAACGGATTGACGAGTATTCCTAAAAGTTATCGGGAAACTGCCTATACGCTTGGAAAATCGGAATTCACGACTTTCATTCGGGTGTTGATTCCAAACATGATTCCATCCATAATTACAGCCGCAGCAATGACTTTTGCTCATTGCATTGGTGAATTTGGTGTGGTGATTATGGTTGGTGGAAATATGCCGGGTGAAACGCGGGTGGCATCCATTGCCATTTATGACGAAGTGCAGGCTATGAACTACCAGACAGCCAATCAGTATTCATTTATTTTATTTATCATTTCCTTGCTCATTCTTACACTTATTTACAGTATGAATGGCAAGAAAAAAATCCTTTTTTGATATGTTGAAGATTGATATACAACGAAGCATGCTCACTTCGGAAGGTAAAACTGATCTGAAAGTATGTACCGAAATTCAAGATAATGAATTGTTGTGCCTTTTCGGGCATTCGGGTGCAGGTAAAACAACCTTACTGCGTATACTGGCGGGACTCACCACACCCGACAAAGGACGTATTGTGTTTAATGATATGGTTTGGTATGATTCGGAGAAAAAAATAAATGTTCCGTCACAGAAACGAAATGTCGGTTATATGTTTCAGGATTATGCACTTTTCCCGAATATGACTGTAGAGAAAAATATCAGTTTTGCCCAAAAGGAAAAGGATAAAGAAGAAGTAGACAAATTACTGAAGCTATTCGATCTGGAAGCTTTAAGAAATCAGCATCCCCCTAAACTTTCGGGCGGACAGAAGCAACGGGTAGCATTAGCACGTGCGTTAGCAGCCAAACCGAATGTGTTGCTGCTTGATGAACCATTATCGGCACTTGATTTTGACTTGCGATTGGCACTGCAACACGAAATTCGCAAAGCACATGATTTACTGAACACAGTTACGCTAATGGTAAGTCATGATTTACAGGAAGTTTTTCATCTTGCAACGTCAGTCATTACAATTAAAAACGGAATCGTAATAAACAAAGGAAAACCGGCAGATATATTTAATTCTAAATCTTTTGAATATAGCCATAAGGTAGAATACTTATAGTTTTTCAACTAGAAAATGAACCCAACGATCCACCATCTGTTGTAATAAAAAAAAGTTTCAAGGATAAACAATAACATCATTAATTATCTAAATTCATTATTTTATGGAAATCAGTGCAAGAAACAAATTTAAAGGAACTATCGAAGAAATTACCTTAGGTAGTGTAATGGCCAAAGTGAAGATCAACATTGGCAACGGAAATGTAATCAGTTCGGTAATAACTATCGAAAGTGTAACCGATTTAAAACTTAAAGTAGGCGATGTAGTATATGCCATCGTAAAGTCAACCGAAGTTATGATCGGGAAATAAACCAACGACACTAAATTTAGAGCAGTCAGGTATTGAACCGACTGCTCTATTATTACCGCTCCAATGAACGAAATAATTATAAGGCCAATAGGCAAAATTTTCACTCCCAATACAGATATAAAAAACATGCCAATTCAGCCTATTGCAGCCGAAGGTATTAAAGGACATATTGAACTTTTACCTGAATACGTGAGTGGTCTCAAAGATTTGGAAGGTTTTTCGCACATAACGCTGATTTACCATTTTCATAAAATAGAAGGTTACGAACTGTTAGTAACCCCATTTATGGATACAGAGGAACATGGCATCTTTGCAACCAAAGCCCCCAAAAGGCCAAATGCTATTGGAATATCTACAGTAAAATTAATTAAAGTAGAAGGCAATATACTCCATATTGAACAGGTGGATATGCTTAACGAAACTCCGCTTATTGACATCAAACCATTTTATCCGAGGTATGATAATCGCGAAAATGTCAGCATTGGTTGGTTGGAGAAAAATAAAAATATGCCACTGGATCAATTACGTTCAGATGAACGATTTAAATAGAAACGGCATAACAACTAAATAAACTTTTTTTACACTACACGCTCTTCGGATGTTTCAAAACTGTATGAAACATGAGGGACAAACACTCCTTTTTTTCCTACTTTTTAGGTATAAATCCTTACATTAATGTAGGGATTTATCGTTTCTATCAAAATTCAGTTTCCCTTTTAGGAACAACTCCACGCCACAAAGTACATTTCATACACATATATATTTCAATGCATTACAATCAATTTTTCAATCCAAAAACGAGTCTTATTTGTTAATGGCACGATAAATGAATAAGCCTTGTCAAGTTATTCAAATTTTGAACATTAGTAATTCATTTAAAATATAAAGAAGATGAGAAAAATTGCAATCTACGGAAAAGGCGGAATTGGTAAAAGTACCACAACGCAAAACACAGTAGCCGGATTGGCCGAAATGGGAAAAAATGTTATGGTTGTGGGTTGTGACCCGAAAGCAGACTCTACCCGTCTGCTTCTTCACGGGCTGGCTCAAAAAACAGTGCTGGATACGCTTCGCGATGAAGGTGAAGATATCGATCTGGATGATGTAATGAAACCAGGATTCAGAGCAACAAGCTGTGTGGAATCAGGTGGCCCGGAACCGGGAGTAGGATGTGCCGGTCGCGGTATTATCACTTCAATCAACCTACTGGAACAACTGGGAGCGTATGATGACGATAAACATTTGGATTATGTTTTCTACGACGTATTGGGCGACGTTGTTTGCGGTGGTTTTGCTATGCCAATCCGCGATGGAAAAGCCGAAGAAGTTTATATCGTTGTATCGGGTGAAATGATGGCCATGTATGCTGCCAACAATATTTGTAAGTCTATCTCTAAATTCGGTAAAGTTGGTACAGTTCGCTTGGGTGGTTTGATTTGTAACTCACGTAAAGTGGACAACGAAGCTAACATGATTGAAGAATTTGCCCGTCAATTAGGGACTCAAATGATTCACTTTGTACCTCGCGATAACATGGTTCAACATGCCGAAATCAATCGTAAGACGGTTATTGACCATGCACCGGAACACCAACAAGCCGACGAATATCGTTCATTGGCAAAGAAAATTAATGAAAATAAGATGTTTGTCATTCCACAACCTTTGGAAATGTCAGCATTGGAAGAATTGTTAGTTGGGTTCGGAATTATGAACTAGGAAAACAACACGGCCCCCTAAATCCCCCTTGGGGGACTTTAAGAGTGCAGTATCTAATTTAAAGAGAGAATAAGAATAAAATAAACTTGGTCTTCAAATTTCCCAAGGGGGATTTAGGGGGCTGTAATCAGAAATCACTATGTATTTATTAAGAGCAATAGTTCGTCCTGAGAAATCAACCGCAGTTATGAAAGCATTATTCGATGCAGGCTTTCCGGCAATCACCAAACTACCCGTTTTTGGTCGGGGTAAACAGCGTGGTATCAAAGTAGGCAATGTAACTTACGATGAACTTCCAAAAGATTTATTGATGATGGTTATTCCTGAAAAAGATAAAGATTTCGTAATTGAAACTATTATGCTGGCAGCTCGTTCGGGCGAAAAAGGCCAATTCGGAGACGGTAAAATATTTGTTACTCCGGTAGAAGAAAGCTACACTATTTCCAGCGGTAAACAAGACTAATTACACTCCGTGTGATATTGTAGATATTAGCCCTTCGGGCGATATTAGCCTTCATTTGAAAAGCAATATAAAATCTATCAACGAAGTTAATATCACGACCAGAGGGAGTAATATCACGAAGCAAATAACACGAAGTTAATAACGTCGAAGACAAATAACAAAAAAAAGAAGATTATGAAACTGATATTAGCAATAATACGCATCGCCAAAATGAGTGATACCAAGATAGCTCTTTCGGACGCCGGATTGCCTTCGTTTACCGCTATGCAGGTACTCGGACGTGGCAAAGGTCATGGAGATCTGGAAAAAGTAGAGTCAGTTGACCCTGAGCTACGGGAACTCATTTCGGAAATGCCTCGTTTGAAATCAAAACGAATGATTACGCTGGTAGTGACTGACGAGAAAAAAGAGTTGGCAGTGGAAACAATTATAAAGGCAAACCACACAGGTAAAAGCGGTGATGGAAAAATATTTATACTTCCAACCAACGATTCCATTCGGGTACGCACAGGTGAAACCGGTGATCTCACATTAGATTAATAATTCAAAAAACATAATGCACAGTTCACAATGCACTAGTATCAGGAATTGATTTAATTATGAGTTGTGAATTAATAATTATGAATTAAACAAAACAGTTATGGGAAAGACATTAATAGACGAACTAAACTTGAGTAAGTTTACCGACGAGGTAGTTGCAGCTTATCCAAGCAAGGTTGGCAAGAAAAGAGCAAAGTCGATTGTGATAAACGATCCAGATTCGATACCTAAAATACAAGCCAACGTACGAACCATTCCGGGGATTATTACCCAACGCGGATGTACATACGCTGGATGTAAAGGAGTGGTTCTCGGGCCAACAAGAGATATTATCAACATTACACACGGACCTATCGGTTGCGGATTTTACTCATGGCTGACACGCCGAAACCAGACACGCGCCGACAAGCCGGACATGGATAACTTTATTCCGTACGCGTTTTCGACCGATATACAAGATTCGAACATCGTGTTCGGAGGTGAAGAAAAACTAAAACAAGCTATTCGCGAAGCACACGAGTTATTTCACCCGAAAGGTATAGCAATTTTCTCAACTTGTCCGGTAGGCCTTATCGGTGACGACGTGCACCGTGTAGCACGCCAGATGAAAGAAGAATTTCCGGAAGTAAACATCTTCGGTTTCTCGTGCGAGGGATATCGTGGAGTATCACAATCGGCCGGGCACCACATTGCCAACAATGGTTTGTACAAAAACCTGATTGGACGCAACGATAACCCCAAACGCAAATACAAATATGCAATCAATGTATTGGGAGAATACAACATCGGAGGTGATGCCTTTGTAATTGAAGATTTGTTTGACAGAATCGGAGTAGACATCATTGCTACCATGTCGGGTAATTCCACATTGGAGCAATTTGAAACTGCACATACAGCCGACTTCAGTTTGGTGATGTGTCACCGCTCAATCAACTATGTGGCTGAGATGTTGGAAACTTCATTTGGTATTCCATGGGCAAAAGCCAACTTCATAGGTGCCGAGGCTACTGCCAAAACACTGCGCAAGGTAGGACAATACTTCGGAGATCAGGAACTGATTGACAGAATAGAAGTCGTGATTGCCGAAGAGATGGTAGCCGTAAAAGCAGCTGTGGACAAAGCAAGAGCTAAAACTGAAGGCAAAACAACCATGTTGTTCGTTGGGGGATCGCGTGCCCATCACTATCAGGAACTTTTCACCGAGTTGGGTATGGAAATACTTACGGCAGGATACGAGTTCGGACACCGCGATGACTACGAAGGTCGCCGCGTAATTCCAACCATTCAGATTGACGCCGATAGCCGTAACATTGAGGAAATAACCGTATATCCCGATGCAACACGTTTCAAACCACGCAAAACAGAAGAGGAATTAGCTCAACTCAAAGAAGCTTTCGACATTGAATTCAACGAATACAAAGGTATGATGACCGACATGAAGAGCGGTACATTGGTTATCGACGATTTGAGTCACTTCGAAATGGAAAAACTGATAGAGCTTTACAAACCCGATGTGTTTTGTGCCGGAATCAAAGAAAAATATGTGGTTCAGAAAATGGGTATCCCTATGAAACAGCTCCACAACTACGACAACGGTGGACCTTATGCAGCATTCGAAGGGGCTATTAACTTCTACAAGGACATTGAAATGATTGCATGCAGCACCATTTTCAAACAAATGAAAGCTCC
>JAATGT010000146.1 GCA_015654525.1 Bacteroidales bacterium | reverse complement strand
TTTGATTGTATCCATCATCATTCCGCTGTCGTTGCTCTTTGCCTTCATTTGTTTGAGTCTGATGGGAATGAGCGCAAACTTGTTATCGCTCGGTGCTGTCGACTTCGGTATCATAATAGATGGGGCCGTGGTGATGGTCGAGGGGCTCTTTGTGGTGCTCGACCAAAAGGCCAAAGACGTGGGCATGCTCCGGTTTAATAAAATGACTAAAACCGGATTGATAAAACGAGACGGTGCACGCTTGGGTAAATCGATCTTTTTCTCCAAACTGATTATCATTACCGGCTTGTTACCTATTTTTGCGTTCCAAAAGGTGGAAGGAAAAATGTTTTCGCCTTTGGCCTACACTCTTGGTTTTGCCTTACTGGGAGCACTTATCACCACGCTCACGTTGGTACCGGTACTTATAAAACTATTGTTGAAAGAGAACGTAAAAGAAAAACACAATCCGATTGTACAGTTTCTAACCGACCGGTTGATGCGTGCGTTTGATGTCACTTACAGTCATAAGCGAATCACATTGCTTGCCGCAAGTGTTGTCATTGTTATTGGTATTTCTTCGTTCAATTTGCTGGGAACGGAATTTCTTCCTGAAATAAACGAAGGGGCCATCTGGCTTCGGGCACAGTTGCCTTACTCGGTTTCGCTGGATAAATCCATAGAGGTTTCTAAACAAATACGGGCAACGTTGATGAAATTTCCGCAGGTGCAAAATGTGGTTTCGCAAACCGGGCGCCCTGATGATGGAACAGATGTTGCCGGATTTTATAACAACGAATTTGACATCCAGCTTTTCCCCGAATCGGAATGGGATCCGAAAATAAGCAAGGAGGAACTCATTGATCAGATGAATAAAAAGCTCTCGGTTATTCCGGGTGTGGATTATAATTTCTCCCAACCTATTACTGATAATATCGAAGAAGCGGTATCGGGAGTAAAGGGGTCTATTTGTGTAAAAATATTTGGTGATTCGTTGGATTATATGGAAAGTAAATCTACCGAAGTATATAATGTTCTCAAAAAAGTACGGGGAATTTCCGATTTGGGAGTGATAAAAAACATCGGTCAACCCGAACTGGACATAGAACTTGATCAACAAAAGATGGCACTTTACGGTGTTTCTACTGCCGATGCCAACGCTGTAATTGAAATGGCCATCGGGGGTAAAGTAGCTACGATGCTGTACGAAGGAATTCAAAAATTCGACATTCGTATTCGTTTCCCCGAAAAATACCGAAACACGGTGGATGACATTGGCAACTTAATGATACCTACTTCGAGCGGATCGAAAGTACCGATTAAAGAAATAGCCGACATTACGATGAAAACAGGACCCTGCCTCATTTTCCGCGATGCAAACAAAAGATATTCGGCTGTAAAATTCTCTATCCGCGATCGCGATATGGGTAGCACGGTGCAGGAAGCACGCGCCAAAGTGGCTAAAGTAGTAAAACTGAAAAAAGGCTATGATATGATTTGGCAGGGTGACTTTGAAAACCAACAGAGAGCCGTGAAACGACTTGCTCAGGTTGTTCCGTTGAGTCTGATCCTGATATTCCTGTTGCTTTTTGTGATGTTCGGCAACATGAAAGATGCCGGGCTGGTATTTCTGAATGTTCCTTTTGCCATTGTCGGCGGTATTGCGGTACTTCTGTTCACCGGCACTAACTTCAGTATCTCTGCCGGTATCGGGTTCATTGCTTTATTCGGTATCTGTATCCTGAGTGGTGTGTTGCTTATTAGTGCTTTCAAAGACAATATAGAGCGGCTGAAAGGCGAAAAGAACCTTTTGCAACGATCCATCCGGTTAGGTGTTCAGAGTATGATTCGTCCGGTGATGATGACAGCTCTGATGGCTGCCATCGGTTTATTTCCGGCCGCTATTTCGCATGGTATGGGTTCCGAAAGCGCACAGCCTTTAGCGCGTGTTGTAATTGGTGGTATCTTGTGCGCTATGTTTTTCTCTTTGCTTATCTTCCCGCTTATCTTTGCATGGGCTTACCGAAAAGTAGGAAGTATGCACGAAAACAAGACACTGGATAAGTTATAAAAACTCGAATAAATATCTTATTAATAAAAGGCATAGTTTTAGGTGATAGGCTAAGACTATGCTTTTTAAATTACTACGAATGGTAAACATTCTCAAAAAGAAAGACGTTTATCTTTTATAAATAATAAAACCAACGCCAATCGGAATGAAATATAGTATTTTACTCTTTGTCTTTTTAAATATTACACTTTCCTTGCATGCAACTGATGTTGATTCACTGAAAACAGAGAATTTCTCCATCCATGCGCAAACAACTATTATCAATCAGAATAAAACCTCTTTCAGTGCAAAATATTCAGGGGTTAATAGTTTAACCACTGCTGCCGAGAGTCAGACTTCTTTGACATCTACTTTGTATCTTGGAGTCCGTTTGTGGAGCGGAGCCCGTGCTTTTCTGAATCCGGAAATTGCCGGCGGGTCAGGGATTAGTGGCGCTTTGGGAATTGCCAGCGCAACCAATGGAGAAACGTATAGAATTGGCGATCCGGCACCTAAAATATATATGGCACGCTTATTTTTTACGCAAATATTTTCATTGACTCAGGCAAGCACTACTCAGGCCAGTGATTTGAATCAATTGGCAGGGAGAATACCAACAAAATACATTTCAGTTACATTGGGGAAAATCAGCATTTCTGATTTTTTCGACGACAATAAGTTTAGTCACGATCCCCGAAGCCAGTTTATGAGTTGGGGATTGATGAGCAACGGGGCTTGGGATTATCCCGCCAATACACGTGGTTATACCCCTAGTGTTGTGTTGGAGTACGTCACTCCGGTTGATGAACTTCGGTATGCATTCTCGCTGGTTCCTACCACAGCCAACGGAAGTGTAATGGACTGGAATATCTCACACGCAGGTTCGCATACACTCGAATATACACACCGGTACAAAATTTCAAATCAAGATGGTGCAATTCGTTTGTTGGGCTTCTTTACGAATGCTCATATGGGTAATTACCGTGAAGCTGTTGCTCTGAGTCCGCAGAATCCAACGATTCAGTCTGTTGAAAAATATGGAAATACAAAATACGGATTTGGAATTAATGCAGAACAGAACATTACGAAAGAGTTAGGTTGTTTTTTTCGGGCAAGCTGGAACGATGGAAACAATGAAACCTGGGCTTTTACGGAAATAGACAGAAGTTTAAGCGCCGGACTATCTTTGACGGGAGAGTTATGGAAAAGAAAAAATGATAATGTGGGACTTGCTTATGTGGTTTCCGGCATTTCTGATGCACATCAAAGTTATTTAAAAGCCGGTGGCAACGGATTTATACTGGGAGATGGAAGTTTAAATTATACTCCGGAGCATTTGACCGAACTGTATTATTCTTTCCAATTAAATCCGAATATTTACTTTAGCGCCACCTATCAACTGGTGTTTAATCCCGGTTATAACACCGATCGTCAAGGTCCGGTAAATATTTTTTCAGGACGTTTGCATATTCAAATTTAGCACAATCTCAGCTTTACCTTCAATTCTGAGGGAGGCTTGATTAAATACCAAAAAATCACTATTTCATTTACTTCCTGTCTGAATTTTGCAAAAAATATCGTATCTTTGCACGCGAAATATAGATGTTTAAAAAAAGAAAAATGTAATTTTATGAATGTAGTTACAAAAACTATCACATTGGGTGATGGTGGTACCATTTCGATTGAAACAGGCAAGCTGGCTAAACAAGCCGATGGCTCTGTAATGGTTCGCATGGGCAACACTATGCTTTTGGCCACCGTTTGTTCGGCCAAAGATGCTGTACCGGGAACGGATTTTATGCCGCTATCGGTTGACTATAAAGAAAAATTTGCCTCTTCAGGTCGTTTTCCCGGAGGTTTCCTTCGTCGCGAAGGCCGTGCCTCAGATTACGAAATTCTGGTTTCCCGCCTTGTTGACCGCGCTTTGCGCCCTTTGTTTCCTGATGACTTTCACGCAGAAACTTTTGTTACAGTAACTTTATTTTCTGCCGATGGTGTTGACATGCCTGATGCTTTAGCCGGTTTGGCTGCTTCTGCTGCTCTGGCTGTGTCGGATGTTCCGTTTAACGGTCCTATCTCAGAAGTTCGAGTTGCTCGAATTAACGGCGAGTTCGTTATCAACCCAACATTTGAACAATTGGAATCTGCTGATATGGAAATCATGGTTGCTGCTACTCTTGATAATATCATGATGGTAGAAGGCGAAATGAAAGAAGTAAGCGAAGAAGATTTGTTGAACGCAATGAAAGTAGCACATGAAGCTATTAAGGTTCAATGCCAGGCTCAGCTGGATTTAATGGAAGCTGCAGGTAAATCCGTAAAACGCGTTTACTGCCACGAAGAAAATGACGAAGATCTGAAAAAAGATGTTTGGGCAAAAACTTACGATAAAGCTTACGTTCTGGCCACTGCTTGTGATACAGATAAACATTCACGTAGTGATAACTTTGAAGCCGTAAAAGCTGAATATATAGCAAACCTTGATCCCGAAGTTGCTGCTGCTAAGAAAGACTTAATTGGTAAATATTACCATGAAGTTGAAAAAGAAGCGATGCGCCGTTCTATTTTGGACGAAGGTAAGCGTCTTGATGGTCGTAAAACCACCGAAATCCGTCCTATCTGGTCGGAAGTAGATTACCTTCCGGGAGCTCACGGATCTGCAATTTTTACACGTGGTGAAACTCAATCGTTGACTACTGTTACCTTGGGAACCAAGATGGACGAAAAACTGGTTGACGAAGCTTTGATTCGTGGAAAAGAACGTTTCCTGTTGCACTATAACTTTCCTCCATTCTCAACCGGAGAAGCTCGCGCTTCCCGCGGTGTTGGTCGTCGCGAAGTTGGTCATGGTAACCTGGCTCTACGTGCATTAAAAAATATGATCCCTGAAAATTATCCTTATGTAGTACGTGTTGTTTCCGATATTTTGGAATCAAACGGATCTTCGTCTATGGCTACGGTTTGTGCCGGAACATTGGCACTGATGGATGCAGGTGTACAAATTAAGAAACCGGTCTCTGGTATTGCCATGGGATTGATTTCTGAAAATAAAGGTAAAAACTTTGCTGTATTGTCGGATATTTTGGGTGATGAAGATCACTTAGGTGACATGGACTTTAAGGTAACCGGAACAAAAGATGGTATTACTGCTACTCAAATGGATATTAAGGTTGACGGGCTTTCGTACGAAATTCTGGAAACTGCCTTAAGACAAGCTCACGAGGGTCGTATGCACATTTTAGGAAAGATTCAGGAAACATTAGCTGGTCCACGTGATGATATGAAACCAAATGCTCCGCGTATTGTGGCTATGTTCATTCCGAAAGAAATGATCGGTGCCATCATCGGACCTGGTGGAAAGATTATTCAAAACATGCAAGCTGAAACAGGTGCTGTGATTACCATCGAAGAAACCGGTGATCAGGGACGTGTGGAAATTGCAGCTAACAATAAAGCTGCTATTGATGCTGCTATTGCTAAGATTAAAGGTATCGTTGCAATTCCTGAAATCGGCGAAACTTATCCATCGAAAGTAAAATCAGTAATGCCTTACGGTGCATTCGTAGAATTTATGCCGGGCAAAGAAGGTTTGTTGCACATTTCCGAAATTGACTGGAAACGCATCGAAACCATGGATCAGGCAGGAATCAAAGAAGGCGACACCATCGACGTGAAGTTATTGGAAATCGATCAAAAAACCGGTAAATTCAAACTTTCGCGCAAAGCATTGCTGCCACGCCCTCCACGTGAAGAAAAACCAAAAGCTGAATAAAAATCTCAGTTTGATTCAATAAAAAAAGCTGTAATCCGGATGGGTTGCAGCTTTTTTATTGTCTGTTTAAGAAGGTGTTATTCTTCGTATTTTCCTTCTTTTTTTAATTCCTTGATAAATTTGTTCCAGGAAATCACTCTTTTCTCTTTGTTTTGAGTTCGCAAAGAGATAGCTTCTGAATTATTTATCCAACTTGGATATCCGTCTTGGAGATACAATCTTCCATCTTTTATATTACGATTCAACACCAGATCATTCACAATGTACGACATAATATCGGAGGTAAGATTGACAGAAAAAAGAGAGTCTTTTCCAATATAGCACTGGAGTACAAAGTAATTTTTGATTTTAGTGTTTGTTTTTGTATCACTGAAACTAAGCTCTCCTGTAGTTCCATTGAATGATTTAATATCATCGCTAGTGAATACTATCGTGTCTTTATAGATGGAGGAGAATGTAGGTGTTCCTTTAAATGCCAGTTGCGATGTTGCGATCTCTTTACTTCCTGCGCAGGAAATACATGTAACTGTTATTGCTAAAGCAACAGAAGAAAGCGTAACAAACTTTTTCATGATCTTCAAATTTATTAAAAGCAAGAAAATATCTTTCAGAACTTATTTAATTAAGTGGTTCCATTTCTGCTTCTCGCAATGCAAATATAAAGAATGTCTCTCGAACATGTACTTTATTTTATTCTTTTTTTATAATCGCAAGCGTTGTATGGCACTCAGTATAGTTTTTTCTATATACTTTTGTAATGTCAAATTTTGACTTCATTGTTTATCCTTGCTTAGTTAATGTAAAATGAAATTTAAACTTATTGTTGTATCGCTATTTCTAAATGTCTCTTTATTCGCATCTAATCCGTTGGATAATTTCATCAATAATCCGATGATTCAAAATGCCAATGTTAGCTTGTTGGTCAAAGAGCTGGGAACAAATAAAATAATTAGTCAATATCGCCCCAATAATAGTACGATTCCTGCTTCGACGATGAAACTGGTAACAACTGCAACGGCTCTGGAATTACTTGGTCCGTCGTTTTGCTTTCAAACCAAGTTGGAAATTGATGGCACAGTAAATGCAAATGGCGTACTTAATGGTAATCTGTATATTTATGGTGGTGGTGATCCCACGCTGGGTTCGGAGAAGGTAGGTAATCCCAATTTCCTACCTCAATGGGTGGAAGCTATAAAAAGAGCCGGAATAAAAAAGATAAACGGACAGATAGTGGCCGATGGAACACTGTTTGACGAAGAGGGGGTTAATCCGAAATGGACTTGGGAAGATATCGGAAATTATTATGCAGCGGGTGCCTATGGCATTTCGTATATGGACAATACGTATCGTCTGGTTTTACGATCGGGTCTGATCGGCACCACACCCAAAATACTGAGAACTGAACCTGAAATAGCTTCGTTGACTTTTGACAATCATTTGACTTCGACTGAAATTGATTCGGACAGCGCCTATTTTTATGGAGCTCCAAGATCAAATCACCGGATCATTCGTGGAGAAATTCCAGCTAACCGAATGGAGTTTGTTATTAAAGGAGATATTCCTAATCCAAGTCTTTTATTGGCCGAACATTTTCAAAATGCGTTGAAACAAGCAGGCATTGCTGTGAGTGAGCCGCCTTCGGACATTGTAAAAAGGGTTACCGAACGAAAACTGATTGATCTTCATAATTCTCCACCTCTGAGTGAAATTATTGCTGAAACAAATGTACATAGCAATAATGGTTATGCCGAAGAAATCTTTCGTTATCTGGCATTAAAGAGTAATCCGGTAGCAACATCAAATGGCGCAATCAGAGAAATCCGGTCTTTTTGGAAGGGAAAACAACTGCCAATCGATCAACTTTTTATGTATGATGGTTGCGGTCTGTCTCCTCTGGATGCAGTTTCATCCGGTTTTTTTGTAGAGCTGCTTACATATATGAAAACAAAGAGTTCCAGCAGCGAAGCATTCTTCAATTCGTTACCGATATCCGGCAAAACCGGTACGCTAACCCACTTCCTTAGCAAAACACCTTTACAAGGGAAAGTACATGCTAAGAGCGGTACAATTTCAGGTGTGAAATGTTATGCCGGGTATATCGAACAAGATAATAAAACCTATGTTTTTGCTATTCTGCTAAATCATTTCAATGGAACATCGAAAGCTGTAACCAAGAAAATGGAAGAATTTCTGTTACAAATATCGAACAGTGCTAAATAATTGTTTCTAACTGTTGAACATTGGTTTGTATACATTACCCTATATGAAAAATACGCTGTCTATAAGTGAAACCAATTCCACCAATGCATTGCTATGGGAAATGGTTCGAGCAAATAAACTACCCGAAGGATTTACACTGCAAGCAGGGTTTCAAACAGCCGGCAAAGGACAGATAGGAAATTCGTGGGAATCGGCTGCGGGTAAGAACCTCCTTTTTAGCATGGTGCTTTATCCTGTGCAAATTGCTCCCGATGAACAATTTCTCGTATCTCAACTGGTAAGTATTGGAATTAAAAGGGTATTGGACGAATATGCTAAGGGCATTACGGTAAAATGGCCCAATGATATTTATTGGGATGACAAAAAGATAGCCGGAATCCTCATCGAAAACTCGTTGCAAGGCAATAGAATAAAAGCTGTGGTAATTGGTATCGGGCTCAATGTAAATCAGAGAGAGTTTGTCAGCAATGCTCCGAACCCGGTTTCTTTATTACAAATCATCGGGAAAAGGCAAAACAGAACACAACTGTTGGAAAAGATTAGCAAGAGTATCCTCAGTCTCTATGAAGAGTTAGATGCAGATAAGATTCGTTTGGAATATGCCAAAGCATTGTATCGTAAAGATGGATTTTATACTTTTAGTACCGATACTGAATCTTTTCAGGCTAGAATTGTAACTGTTTGCCCCGATGGAGAATTGGTGTTGGAGACAGACGAGGGCAAACGAAAGAAATTCTATTTCAAGGAAGTAAAATTCATCGTCTGATCAGTAGAGCACTAGTATGTAATTTAATACCTGTTGCTGATTATTTTATTTCTTCGTAATCAACATACTCACCTTCGTTTTTATCAAATATTTTAGATTTGGATGATGTTTGCCCTAAATCTTCCGGCTCAGAACTTTGTGTCTGATTATTTCGTCTTCCAAAACTGAAAACTGAACGTATAAATCCCAGAACGGTTGAAATGATTATTAAACCGATCACTAAAATAAAAATGACTATAAAGAAAAGAAAACTTAACATCGTAATATAACTAATTAGAATACTGCTTGTGCCACTCGTTTTACGCTTTGAGTAGCCATCATGCTATAAAAATGTATACTTGGTACACCGTATGTTTTGAGGTCGTTAGCTTGCTTTGTACACCATTGCACACCTACTTCCACGGCTTCAGCATCAGTCTTACATTTACATAATTCTATCGAAAATTCTTCGGGTAAATCGAGATGGAAGATTTTAGGCAAAGCTGTTAGCTGATTTTTTAGAGTAATTGGTTTGATGCCAGGGATAATTGGTACATTGATGCCATTTGATCTACATTTCTCAACAAAGTCATAATACTTTTGATTGTCGAAAAACATCTGCGTTACCAGATATTCCGCACCTGCATCTACTTTTTGTTTAGCAAAGAATAAGTCAGAATCCATATTGGGTGCTTCTTCATGCTTTTCAGGATAACAAGCCATTCCATATGAAAAAGGAACAACTGGCGACTTCATTTTTGATTTATCTAAAAACAGACCCTGATTGAAATTGTTTATCTGAACTTGTAATTCTGTCGCATTTTTATGACCTGTTGGTGAAAATTCACGTTCATGCTTGCCTTTATCACCACGAAGTAGGAGTAAATCGGTAATTCCGAGAAACTGCAAATCAATTAGTGCATATTCAGTTTCTTCACGGGTGAATCCACTGCAAATAATATGTGGTACTACCGGAATTTTGTATTTATTCTGGATGGCCGCTGCAATAGCAACTGTTCCGGGGCGATGGCGTTCAGCAACCTGTTCAAAAAGACCCTGAGCATTTTCTTTGAATACCAATTCGCTGCGGTGTGTAGTAATATTGATATATTTTGGCTCAAATTCGCGCAAAGTATCGATGGTTTTATACACTGTTTCAATACCATTCCCTTTTAACGGGGGTAATAACTCGAACGAAAATGCTGTTGTTTTGGCATTTTTAATCTTTTCTACAACACTCATGAACAATAAACAATTGATTTAAATACTCGAATAGAATGCAAAAGTACAATTTTTTTTCAAACTTGTAGTCAACTGAATCTGATTGTTAACAAACAGATAGGTCTAATTGTATCCTTTTAAATAATGAAGTCATCTTGACTTTTTGTTTTGTTTAATTTTTTTGAATAATATGATCATGAATGCTATGTAATTGAAGCTTTTCCAGCTAGAAACAGTAACAT
>JAATGT010000322.1 GCA_015654525.1 Bacteroidales bacterium | reverse complement strand
CTAATATCTTTTGGAGCAATTGTTTCTATTGCACCCGTCACATTCTTCATCTTTTGTGCACCGTAACCGACTACAACAACTTCATCCAATTTCATTAAGTCTTCTGCTAAAACAATACGTGGATTATTCAGATCTGTGATAGTCTGACTAATATACCCAACATAAGAAATGTTCAATTTCGCTTTAGGTAGAACATTAATTTTAAAATGTCCGCTAATATCAGTAATTGTACCCGCATTAGTTCCTTCAACCTTAACAGTAGCTCCAATAACAGGCTCTCCTTTTTCATCCACAATAGTACCTTGTACTGCTTGCCATTTCTGAGCCTGAGCCTGAGCCTGAGCCGGCAATACAAAAGCCAAGATGAAACTCAAGCATAGACTGAGAATTAAATATTTTTTCTACATTGTATTAGTTATTATTAATTTAAATTTCATATCGTCTTCTCATTATGTTATTGCAACCAACGTGGATCACCGGTTTGAGCAGAAATCTGTGCAGCTCCTCCAACTGTAAAGTCACCGTTTGCAGGATCCTTTAGTGTCGGATCCGTATTAATATAGGTACTACTATTGTCATAACTGGTTGAAATTTCTGCAGATGCAAAAACACCCCCAAACCAATATGAGTTGTATCCTAATGTACGAACCATCGTTGTATTAATAGATAAATCTCTAATAGCCCTCTGATTACCTGTATCAACAAAGATACATTTCTGCACTGTAAGAGTATTGTACGTCTGCGACATTCCTGAATAGTTTGCAATTTTACTCGATTTATAGATTTGCCAGAAAGTGTTATTCGTAAGCGTTACACTACCGGTAGCCCAACCCGAACCTGTAATTTTAGAAACATTCGTACTATTGGCATATTGAATAAGATAACCCCCTGTAGCAACTTGAGTATTATAAAACGTGCTATTTGTAAAAGTCAAATCTTTAATCATACCGCCTGCCATAGAAATCAAACTTTTACTCGTAGTATTCTGCCCTATAATACAATCTTTTATTAGAAAGGTTGTTAAAGCGTATTTCTTAGCATTATCATATAGAAGCGGAGTAGCTAATCCTGTAATTTTACAAGATTGAACGGTAACTGATGATGATACCATTATTCCCGTATATCCAGACAGATACGTTGATGCAGAAGTATTTAATGTTGAATTGAAAGTTATGAGACCGCTACCCGTAAAATTTGAACAATCAAAATTAATTGTCTTCAGATTAAATCCTCCACCGTCACTTATGAATACACCAGAACTCATTGTCACTGTTGGATGAGTCACTTTATCACCACGAATAGTTACATTTGCCAGTCCAGTAGGAATATTACCAGTCATCGTGTAACTTCCTCCAGCCTGCAATTCATAAATCTGATCCGCAGTACTTGCAGTAATTGGATGGGCTGTAAAGTATTGATACAAATCTGTTCCGGTAGGAATAACAGCAGTAGCTGCTGCATACGTGCTGTAAGAAGCTTCTATAGCAGTAGTGGCATCTTTATTATTGTAGGTTGTGTTACCAAGAGTCTTAACAACTGCTTTATACTTGGTATCCGACAATAATTCACGCGTCGTAGAACACCCATCTACAACTTGGTTTTCTGTACCGACAACAACCGGATTAGCTGGATCGTCCACTTTGTAAAAAGATACCTGATACCCACCTGCTCCATATACAACCGGCCACGAAATCGTGAGAGTTGTTTCATCTGCGCTAGGTGTGAACACAATACTATCTGGCGATAGCAATGTGGTATTCTTCACACTCGAAGAAAAGATCTCAGTCTCCTTGAAGCCGTCTGCACAAGAAGTGACAAGTAGAATTATCGTTACTAATAGAAAATTCACGATAAGTCTGATTTTGTTTTTTAACCTCATAGATTTAATTTAAAATTTAACATTATATTAGCAATTTCTCAACTTATTCTTTCCAAATAAAATCAGTAATAGTAATTGAACAAAATAAAATTCAAGACATCTCTGACTTTGATTTAAAGTAAGACGAAATAAATAAAAAGATGTAATCAGTAAAAAGAAAGATTTATTTGATATTTGCCAATAAATTTCATAAAATAAAAACATGTATTACAAATACAAAACTACGATATATACTAATTCAAGATAAAGAACCTTTTAATGCAGGCTAAAAAGCAGCTAAAATCTAAAAAAAAATCAATCTTTGTATTCTACTCTTCACATACCAATACGATGTTCCTAAAAAAACAAAGACTTGTGGCTTTTAAAGCTATAAGTCTTTATTTATATAAATTAATTCAATAATTGTTATTTATCTGGATGGTAGAAGATCTTTCCCACTCCAATGTTGTTTAGTCATCTAATTTAACTTCTGCATTGTTTCTATACTCAACAGGAGTTAATCCTGTCCTTTTTTTAAAAAAGATAGGGAAATAATCAGGATTTTCGGGATTCAGGCTATACGAGATCTGTTTTATGGATTGCGAAGTAGTTGAAATGAGAAGCTTTGCTTCGTTTAATTTCAACTCTAACATATATTTGGTTGGGGATGTTCCGGTATATTCTTTAAATGCTTTTCTGAATCGGGAATAACTGATATTCAACATACGGGCAACGTCCTCTCCGCAAAGCTCTTTATAAACCGATTCGCGCATAATAACTTTGGCTTTGTTGATTTTTCCGATAAGCTCCTCATCTTCAAAATCGCGGGTTTTATCGCGGTAATACATCAAACCTAGGATGTGCATAACAATTCCGGCCAGTGCTTGTTGAAAACCGGCACGCTCTTCATTAGCAACCTCAATGGCTTTCAGATACAAATCAATGATACGTTCATTATGCCCAATACTGAAAACCGGTGCACGATTCAAAAAGAAACCCTCGTGCACTATATTATTAATGATATCACCCTTGAAACCGATCCAGTATTCATTCCAACCCGAATTCTCCAAAGGCTTATAAGTATGCCAGACTCCGGGCATAAGAAAAAACATTTTTCCTTCGGTTATAAAACATGATTGCTTATCACTTCCATACGTAAACACCCCATTACCGTCGGTAATATAAAGCAATTGGTATTCATTCAGGATTCGCCCCTTGGCTACATCAAAATAATATTCGGACGGATGATTATTCGGCGGGTAGGCTTCGGTTTCAGAAATTTTTTGATGACCTACTGTGGTAACTGTCAATCCCCATAACTCATCTTCTTCGGAAGTGATAAGGTAATTCAGATTCAAATCTATCTCGTTACAATTCATGATTATATCAGAAATATTAATGATTAAAGCAATTGGCTGCAAAAGTAAATAATATTCATCAGAATTAATGCTAATAGAAAGCGAGACCTCATTATTTATGAAATCCCGCTTTTATATTTATTCGAATTTGTTTTTTACAGCATACTTGGTAATACCAGAGAAAATATCAATATAAGCATTCCCAACACCAGGGTAAAAACAGTTTTTGAGCCGGCTCCTTTCCACTCCTTGAGAACAATTCCCCAGACATTACTAAATGTCACATTCAACGACATTAAAATACTCCACGAGAAAGCCATCATTATACTTCCGTCGGTCAGGAAACTTTTACCCAACGCCAGACCGAAAAACTGCGAATACCAAAGTACCCCTGCCAACGCGCAAAACAAAACATTATTGATAAAAACTCCGGAAGGAACTCCAAAATAGTCTTTCGTAGTCTTGTTTTTAATGTTCTGATAAAAGCAATACACGGCATTGGTCAAAAACCCGCCAAGCGTTATCATTAAAATAGCAGGCAAGCCGGCATACAGACTATTCGATCCCAATTTAATGGAAGCCACTTTTATCGGTTCGGCAGCTTCGAGTCCCAGACTAAAGCAGGCACTCATCACTCCGGCCAATAAAGCCACCAACAATCCTTTTCCTAATGCAAAATCTTTAACAGCTGCTTTTTTCTGTTCTTCGGTCATATTTTTAGACCGCAGGCTTCCGGCAAAACCAATCACCGAGATACCGGCAATAGCCACACACACTCCGATAAGCAAAACCAGTCCTTTACCCGAGAACAAATCCGTTCCCAGCATTAATGCAGGAATCAAGGTTCCAAAAGCGGAACACGTACCCAGCGAAATGGACTGACCCAGTGCCACGCCTAAATAACGCATACTAAGTCCGAAAGTCAACCCGCCGATACCCCAAAGTGCACCATATAATATAGCCTTCAGCGCTGCACCCTGACCGGAAGAAAGAACTTCGAGCAACGAATGTCCTTCGGGCACCGCCAATAAAGCTCCCAAAAAGGGAAACAACAACCAGGCAAACACACCCTGTACCAGCCAGAAACTTTCCCACGACCAGGTTTTGACCTTTTTAATAGGCACGTACGAACTGGACTGTCCGATACTACCCAAAGCAATAATTAATAATCCGATTAATGTGTTCATGATTTACAGGCACCTCTTACCCCTTTGGCTACAAAAGAGCAAGATAATGATTTAATGGTTATTTAAATTTGAAAATAAAGCTGTATCAAAAATTTTTTCGAAAGCAAATTACGCAAAGTTACGCAAATTCATCCTTATTTAAATTCACACATTTCATTGAAATGCAATTATTTAAAATTTATCATTTGCGTTTATTCGTATAATTTGCGTTCTTATTTCTTTTAATACAAACTCGTTTTTATCGTTTTGAAGTAACAGCTTTTTCGTATTCCTGAATATCGGCAATATAAGCTTCGCCTACAGCTACCCCTTTTTTCAGACAATAATAATCGAAAACAGCTGCCCATGGCAATGATTTTGCTTCTTCGAGCAAAGCCAGACGTTCAAAATTCTGACCGTTGGCTTCGTATTCGCGCAATTTAGCAATTGGTTCCAGCAAAGCCTGTATAAATGCTTTTTGTGTAGCACGTACGCCAATCAAATAAGCACCGATACGGTTGATAGAAGCATCAAAATAATCCAGACCGACATGTACTCTGTCCAATGCACCGGCACGAATAATTTCCTGAGCAATTGCTTGCAGTTCGTCGTTAAGGATTACAACATGGTCGCTATCCCAACGTACACCACGGCTTACGTGCAACATAATCTCAGGAGCAAAAAGCAACAAAGACGAAATTTTATCGGAAATAACTTCGGTAGGGTGAAAATGACCGGCATCCAGTGTAATCATTTTTTTATTGGCAACGCCGTAGCCCATATAAAATTCGTGAGAACCCACTACATAACTTTCGCTTCCGATACCGAACAATTTACATTCGATACTATCGAGCATGTAGTCGTCATTGGTTTTATATTCAAAAATTTTATCCAACGAATCTTTTAAATTCTGGCGATAGTACAAACGATCGATGGTCAAATCTTTCGATCCATCGGGAATCCATATATTATGAATACATTTTGAACCCAACTGACGACCGATTTCTTCCGAAATCTTACGGCAACGAATTACATGATCAATCCAGAATTCGCGGATAGCAGGATCGCGGTGTGAAAGGGTAAAACCGTCAGCCGATTTTTCGTGTGAGAAACAAGTACTATTAAAGTCCAGTTTATAACCTTTTTCTTTTGCCCAGTCAATCCAGCTTTGGAAATGTTTTGGTTCAATTTGATTACGATCCACTTTTTCGCCCTGAAAATCGCCGTAAAAGGCATGAATGTTTACACGATGTTCGCCGGGGATCAACGACATGGCTTTGTCTATATCAGCACGCAGTTCAGCAATAGTTCTGGCTTTTCCAGGATAGTTACCCGTAGCCTGAATGCCGCCTGTAAGCTCTCCGTTACCAGTTTCGAAACCGGCAACGTCATCGGCTTGCCAGCAATGAAGTGAAATAGATAATTTGTCTAATTCGGTTAATGCTTTTTCCACATCAATATTCAATGCAGCATAACGTTCTTTTGCATATTCAAATGCCTGATTAATCAATTGTTCTTTCATGATATGTTTTTGTTGTGTTTGTACTTTTGCTCGTTTAGCCCCGAAACAAAATGCGGAATAAGCTAAACAGAAAAATTATCGGAACAAAGATATATATTCGGGAATATGCCAATAATTGATTTTTGACATAATACCAGTAATTTTTGACAAACAAGATTTGGAGTCAGTATTGTCTGGTAGAAAGATCTCTCAGTTTGTTCGCGACGACAATCAATGTTTTATGTAACACTCTGTCAATATGATAGAAGCGAAGAATCTACTATTTTTACCAGACAACAATGATTTGGATTATTCTACCCTCCAATCCGAAAGAAATCCAAACAACACAGCCTCACTCCTCCTCTACCGATAAAGTTCTCCCGATCTCTCTGATCAAGTCACAAATCTTCTGTATTCGAATACAAGTCTTCTGTATTAAGTTACGAGCCTTCTGTATTTGAATACGAAACAGCTATATTCGAATACGGAGCTCTTGTATTCAAATACGGAACAGCTGTATTCGAATACGAAACTCCCGGATTCAAATACAAAGCTTCCGGATTAAGATACGAGCGCTTCGTATTCCAACACAAAGCAGCAAAACGATTATCAAAAAGTAAAGGTTTAATGTCAAAATCTACGGCAGCTTTAGATGTTGATATAGATACCTTTGCATGCAATTTTTATCAATATATGAAAAAGAAATCATTCTTAGCGTTCGATTTAGGGGCCACCAGTGGTCGTTCTATCTTAGGCACAATAGAAAACGGCAGACTTCAGATGAAAGAGCTGACCCGTTTCCCGAACCAGATTCTCCAAATCGGAGATCATTTTCACTGGAATATTTATTCCTTGTTTGAACAACTTAAAGCAGGGTTAATAGCTGCCAAAAACGAAAACGTTGAAATTTCCTCTATCGGTATTGATACCTGGGGGGTAGATTTTGCATTAATTGCTGCCGACGGTTCGCTGCTGGGTGCACCTTATGCATACCGCGATCCGCACACTGTGAGTGCTCCCGAAAAGTACTTTCAACTGGTTTCGCGCGAAAAAGTTTACAATATGACAGGAATTCAGGTAATGAATTTCAATAGTCTGTATCAGCTTTTTGCATTGAGTCAGGCAAATAATTCGCTACTGAAAGCGGCTACCGATATTTTATTTATGCCCGACGCATTGGCTTATATGCTTACGGGCAATAAAGTGGTGGAATACACTATTGCCTCCACTTCGCAGATTCTAAATCCGTGTACAAAAAAATTCGAAGCCGAGTTACTTGAAAAAGCCGGGATTTCACCTTCTATCTTAGGCGAAATAGTGATGCCGGGACATGTTATCGGTACACTTACCGACAGTCTGGCCGAAGAAAGCGAGTTAGGTAAGATACCTGTTATTGCGGTAGCCGGTCATGATACCGCATCGGCAGTAGCTGCCGTACCGGCTAAAAACGAACGCTTTGCGTATCTCAGTTCCGGAACCTGGTCGTTGATGGGAATAGAAGTAAAAGATGCCATCATCAACGATGAAACCTTTGCCCTTAACTTTACCAACGAAGGTGGAATAGACGGTACAACCCGTTTTCTGAAAAATATTACCGGCATGTGGTTACTGGAGCAATGCATGAAAGAGTGGAAAAAAGAAGGAATTACCTACGCTTACGAAAAGCTGGTACTGATGGCCGGCACCACACCTGCTTTCCAATCGCTTATTGATCCCGATCATGAATCTTTCGCTAATCCGGCCAGCATGACTAAAGCCATTGAAACTTACTGTCTTGCTACAGATCAGATAGCTCCCAAGACTCATGCCGAATTTGTACGCTGTATTTTCGAAAGTCTGTCATTAAAATACAACTATATATTAGGTAAGCTTCGTGAATTATCTCCATTCCCCATTGACAATTTGCATGTTATAGGCGGAGGTTCTAAGAATCCGTTATTGAACCAATGGACTTCCAATGCTATCGGCATTCCGGTTATTGCTGGTCCGTCCGAAGCTACTGCTGTGGGTAACATTATGATTCAGGCCAAAACTGCCGGATGTGTAAGCTCATTGCATGAAATGCGACAAATAATCGGTGATTCTGTACATTTGGATGAATTTACACCGGAAAATCACGACCTTTGGGCTGCGGCATATACCCGGTTTTTACAAATTACTAAAATAAACTAGTGTAGCACTCAAAGGTCAACTGAAATCAGTTGGCACTGAACAGCTTCATTAAATAAAAATATCATTTTCTACTAACAACTTATTAAAAACAACTACTCACAAAAACACTTCGGTGAATATAAATGAGCGGTATTTATTATGAAACAATTAGATGTAAAATTCATGCATCCGGTAGAACAGATCAATGTGATTATCGGAAAGATTTATCGGGATGGAATGACTACTGCTTCGGGTGGAAACATTTCGATCAGAGATAAAAACGGCGATATCTGGATTACTCCTTCTGCTGTTGACAAAGGTTCATTAACCGTCAAAGATGTGATGTGTGTAAAAAAAGACGGCACGATAGTAGGTCCTCACAAACCATCATCGGAATTTCCTTTCCACAAAGCCATCTACGATTCTCGTCCTGACTTAAGTGCGGTTATCCATGCACACCCTCCCGGATTGGTAGCATTCAGTATTGCCAGGCAAGTTCCGAACACCAACATTATTCCACAAAACCGTGCTGTTTGCGGCGAAGTAGGTTTTGCAACTTATGGCTGTCCGGGTAGTAAT
>JAATGT010000282.1 GCA_015654525.1 Bacteroidales bacterium | reverse complement strand
TGTTTCAGCTTTACATACAAATCATTAATAAAGGATTTATCAGAAGTTGCAGTTCCATAATTATCGGAAGAAGCATTTTGCCACCCGAAGGTATTGACCAAAGATACTGTTGTATTCGTTAGCAATATTGGTTGACTGATTTCAAAAGTGCCGGATGAATTCAATGATTTATACCTATACCAATCACTATTTTGACTATTGAAATTCTGCCCTTTGTTATAAGTAATTGGAGCCAGACTCAATGATACCTTCGCCTTTAAAGCCGCCTTTTGAGCTATCAATGTTTGTCTGGATTGCTCACGGCTCAGCTCCGCTTTTTGCAAAGAAGGGCTGTTGGTCGCAGCTATAGAAAGTGCTTTTTCCAATGTAATTGCTTCCTGAGCATTGATAAATTCAAAACAACAAAGCGAAAACAAGAGTATATATAAACCTTTAAACAACATGACAATTTATTTTACTTTCAATTAAAACTCACAATACACTTACAATTCTGCAACATCAGCCTGAGCCATGATTTGTTTAGTCTTCTCACTAATAATTTGTCCATCAAATAAGTTAATCACTCTATGGGCAAAACCTGCATCATGTTCGGAGTGTGTTACCATGATAATAGTGGTTCCCTCTTTATTCAGTTCTGAAAGAAGTTTCATTACTTCCAGTCCATTTTTAGAGTCGAGGTTACCGGTAGGTTCATCGGCCAAGATAAGCTTCGGCTTTGATACCACAGCCCGACCAATAGCAACACGTTGTTGTTGTCCACCCGAAAGTTGTTGAGGAAAATGTTTATTCCTATGGCCAATTTTCATCCGTTCCAATACTTCTTCCACCATTCTTTTTCGTTCCGTTGCTTTCACTTTCAGGTATATCAATGGAAGTTCTACATTTTCAAATACAGTCAGATTATCAATCAGATTAAAGCTCTGGAAAACAAAGCCAACATTTCCCTTACGTAATCCTGTCCGCTGACTTTCTTTCAACTTTGATACTTCTGTGCCATCAAAATAGTAAGCACCATCGGTAGGGTTATCCAGCAATCCAATGATATTCAATAGGGTTGATTTTCCACAACCCGACGGTCCCATAATGGCCACAAATTCGCCTTTTTGTACATGTAGATTTACATTGTTTAGTGCTGTGGTTTCCACCTCTTCGGTACGGAAAGCCTTTGTTAGATTTTCTGTCTTAATCATATTCGTTATTTATTTAAATGTTATTTTGTCATTGTTTCCAAAAATATCGTAGCTCGAAGTAATTATTTTCTCACCCGGAGTTAACCCTTCCAATACCTCATAGTTTTGAGGATTTTGTTTTCCTATTTTTATCGTACGTTTCAGTGCATAACTTCCATCGGACGAGAGAACAAATACCCACTGTCCACCTGAACTCTGGAAAAATCCACCACGAGGCACTTGCACTGCTTGTTGTGTTTCGCCCAGTTGCAGGCTTATATTGTAACTTTGTCCCGTTCTAATATTCTTAGGCAAAACGGAGGTAAAGCGAAAATCTACTTTAAATTGTCCGTTATTAACCTGTGGGTACACCTTGATAACTTCCAGCCGGAATGTGTCTGTTTCACGTTCAAAATCAGCCGTAAGACCTTTTCGGATACGATCAATGTAATGCTCGTCAATCAAAGCCGAGATTTTATACGATGTCAGCACATTGATCTTTCCTATCTGTTGTCCCTTTGTAATGGATTTGCCGATTTCAACATCCAGCGTTCCCAATTGCCCGCTCACAGGGGCTTTTACATTCATATTCTCCAACTGCTGCTTTACCATAAGCATTTTAAGTTCAATTTGAGAACGTTTGTTGTCTCTTAATTGTCCGTCGAGCACCATTTTTTGTTGTTTTAGCGTTCGGTTCTTTAACGCTGTTTCATAACTGCTTTTTAGTACCAGATATTCTTCTTCCGAGACACCACCCTTGGCATAGAGCCTGGATGTTTTGTCCAGTTTACGTTGTTTGTCTATAATATCATTGTCTAAAGCAAGTAGCTCTTGTTTATTGGCAATTTCCTGTTGTTTTACTTCAATGAGTTGATTGTTCATTTCATTGGTTAGGTAAGCATAACTGGATTTTCCATCAGTAAAGCTCATATTCAGGTTTTCATTACGAAGCGTTAAGATAAGATCACCCTTTTTGACCAGACTTCCTTCTTCGATAAGTATTTTTTCAACTCTCCCTTCTTCGAGTGCTTCTAGCGAAACAATAGAGATCGGTTCCACAACGCCTGTTACACGAATGAAATCCATAAACGGACCTTTAAAAACTTTGTCTATCGTAATCTTGTCTTTCTCTACCTTAAAGGTGCTTGTCGTGTCGCGGAAAACGATGAGTAATACAACAATTATCAATGCAATTGCCGGAAGAATTATCTTCAGGTGTTTTGGTTTTATCCATCGTTTGTCTTCTATTTTTTTATCCATGCTCATTGGTGGGCAATTTAATAATTTAGATATATAATTAGTCTTCATGACAAGTACAACCAAAAAGCATGCCAAAACACTATACTTTTGTTATACAGCTATTTATATGATTGTGTCACGCGTAAGGTTGTCTATTTATTTGACACACAATGTCAAATAAATAGACAACCTTATATTGAATCGAATAATTATATATCTTTGCATCACATGCCTCTAATACATCTCAATTAATCGCTTTTTATTATGAAAAATATGACTGAAGGAAAATTATTAATAATCGATGATAACCAAAGTGCATTGAGTGCTCTGAAGCTTTTTTTACAGTTTGAATTTCAAACAGTGGAAACATTAGCAAATCCATCCCAAATTCCATCATTACTCCAAAGCCAATCATTCGATGTCGTTTTACTCGATATGAATTTTTCAGCCGGAGTAAATTCTGGTAACGAAGGATTGTTTTGGTTGAACGAGATAAAAAAAATCGATCCCGAAATAGAGGTCGTTATGTTTACGGCATATGGAGATGTAGAGTTGGCCGTGAATGCCTTGAAAAGAGGAGCGGCTGACTTTATATTGAAACCATGGGAAAATGAAAAACTTCTTGCTACACTGAAATCAGCCCTACGTTTCAGAAAGTCAAGAATGGAAGTCAAATCACTAAAAACACGGGAGTCATCCATAAAACAAGAAATAAACCGGGATCATTCTTTGATCATTGGCTCGTCACCTGCTATGATGAAGATTATGAACATGGTTCAAAAAGTAGCGAAGACGGATGCGAATGTATTGATAACAGGAGAAAACGGAACAGGAAAAGAATTAATAGCAAAGGAAATACACCGGAACTCAGAACGCTCAACAGAATTGCTAGTCACGGTGGATATGGGTGCAATTTCCGAGACCTTGTTTGAAAGCGAACTTTTCGGGCATAAAAAAGGAGCATTTACCGATGCACGCGAAGATAGAGTCGGTAAATTTCAATTGGCCAACAACGGAACCATTTTTCTGGACGAAATTGGAAATTTACCTTTCGCTCTTCAATCCAAGTTGCTTTCTGTCCTTCAAAATCGTGAGGTTGTACCTGTTGGATCGAACCAACATATTCCGGTTGATATTCGCTTGATAAGTGCCACCAATTGCCAGTTAGAATCATTGGTACAACGCAAGGAGTTTCGGGAAGATTTATTATATCGCTTAAACACCATCCACATAGAAATTCCACCATTGAGAGAACGTATCGGTGACACTGAACTATTACTCACTCATTTTTTGAAACTCTACGAAAAGAAATACAGAAAACAATCTTTGCAAATAAGCAATCAGGCACTTAAGAAGCTCATAAAATATCCTTGGCCAGGGAATGTACGGGAATTGCAACATACAGTTGAAAAAGCAGTGATACTAGCAGATACGACGATTCTCAAACCGGAAGATTTTATGTTCAAGACTTTAACTGCAACGGACGAATACACAGAAACACTGGAACAAGTGGAAAAACGCATGATAGAAAAGGCGTTAGATAAATATGGCGACAACCTGAGCACCGTAGCAAAATACTTGGGTGTTACTCGACAAACTCTTTACAACAAAATTAAAAAATATGATCTCTAACAGATTTAATATCAGTATCGTATTTCGACTTCTTGTAGTGGTTGCCACTACAGCCTTGTTAATGTGTCTCATACTCGTTAAGCCCGTACCTGTAGCGATCATTGCATTATTGTTAGTATTGTTTATCGAAATTATTTATTTCGTTCAATATTTGAATGCTGTTAATCGCAAGCTATCTTATTTCTTTGATGCCATCCGAAATGAGGATACAACCCTGAAGTTTCCCGAAAACATAAAAAACAAATCACTTCTCGGACTTCATAAAAGTCTAAACAACCTGAATAAAGCTATCTCGGAAATAAAAATTAAGAGTGAAACGAACGAACGATTTTTCCGTGAACTAATTGAACATTCCAGTACTGGCCTAATGTCTGTAGATCCTGATGGATATGTAGAAGTCATGAACCATCAGGCCAAAAAGTACCTGGGTGTAATTAATTTATCAAATATCCGGTTGTTACAACAACTCAATCCGCCCGTGTTTGAAGTATTGGAAACGATTAAACCCGGAGAAAGAATCATTTTAAAACTGAAGATCAAACATAACCTGATTAATTTATCCATTCAATCTTCCGAATTGTGTTTTGGAGAAAAACGGTATCAGCTAGTCTCTTTACAGGATATTCGACACGAATTGGAAGAAAATGAAATTGATTCATGGCAAAGGTTAATACGTGTCATGACTCATGAAATCATGAATTCCATTGCTCCGATCACCTCCTTAACCAATACCCTGATTCATTTTTTCAGAACAGGCGAGCATGTTCGATTACCGGAAGAATTGACATCTGATGATATAAACAATACCTTAACAGGGCTTTCCGTTATTGAAGACAGGGGAAAGGGTTTGATGCACTTTGTAGAGAATTATAGAAAACTGACAAAGATACCTAATCCGGTTTTTGAGCCCATGGATATTCATGCATGGGCGGATGCTTTCGGATTCCTTTTCCGTTCTGATATTCTTGAAAATAATTGGCTATTTGAAAGTCAAATTGATCCGAATTTGCACACTGTTCTAACAGATGAAAAACTGTTCAATCAGGTAATGATTAATCTAATGACCAATGCCATGGATGCCATCAGACAAAATCAATCAGATCATCCGGGTAAAATACTACTTAATGTCCGTTCATCGACCTCTCACACGGTTCTCTTTGAGCTTTCGGACAATGGTTGCGGCATTTCCGAGTCTCAGTTGGATAAAATATTCATTCCTTTCTTTTCGACAAAAGAAGGTGGAAATGGTATCGGATTAAGTTTGTCCCGACAAATTATCCGAAAACTGAATGGAAAAATCTCTGTCAAGTCTAAAGAGCAGCTGGGAAGTCGCTTTATAGTAGAAATATAGATATTTGAAATTTTGCGTGATACTTTGATTACCGATTTTATGCACGAGTATTTTTAGAAATCTCAATAGCTCAAAATTTAGTGCAAGGTGCAAGTGTTTCTATATAGAAACTTGCACCTTGCACAATGTCTAAATATTTAGTAATATGATACTTGTGTATGTCAAAATAATTGTGTACATTTGAACCTGAAAGTTAAGCAGACAAGCGTAAGTCATTGACCGACAGAAAGTGTTCTTTTTAGTATATTTCCTAATTCGTACCCCATAAGGGTGTATTGAAGGATAAATAACTGAATTTCAATAGAGTAACATGAGAGGTTCATAAACCTCTCTCTCCGCAAAAAAGATTTCAAAAATCAGTAAAAGCCCGTAAAATCAATGATTTACGGGCTTTTTCATTTTTGGATATATCCAAAATATTCAGAAAATATCAAACTTTAGGAGACCTATTCGGGTACCCGAAGATTTGAAAGGCCTCGGGTAACCGAATTCACATCAAACTCACTTGTAATCAAGCAGTTAAAAGATTGAACATCTTGTGTACTAAACAAAGAACAAGTATTTTTGAACAATTCTAAAGGTTACCACAATGAATGCAAAACTTTCCATTCTCTTTTACGCAAAGAGAGCAAAAACCACAACCGATGGTTTAGTCCCTATTTACATCCGCGTTACTGTCGATGGCGAACGAATCGAATTAAGCACCAAGCGTTACACACATCCTGATAAATGGTCCATAGAAGGAAGCTGTATGAAAGGATATAGCGGCGAAGCTAAATCAATCAATTCTTTCCTAGACTCATTAAAAGCAAAAGTCTACGACTACCAACAGCAGCTTATCCGGGGAGACGAACCCGTCAATGCCGAAAACATGCGAAATAAGATCATGGGCATTGACAAACGCAGCCATATGCTGATAGGTATATTTCAACAGCACAATGACGAAATAAAAGCTCTTATTGGCAAAGACTACGCAGCCGCGACACATGTCCGTTACGAAACCTCTTTAAAGCATACGGCCGATTTCCTGAAATGGAAATACAAAGTATCCGATATTGATATTCGAAAGATTGATCATGAATTCATAACAAGCTATGAGTTTTACCTAAAGAGCGTTTGCAATTGCTGCCAAAATACGACATCGAAATATATCAAGAATTTCGGTAAAATCATCCGGATATGCATTGCCAATGGCTGGCTTGATAAAAATCCATTCATCAATTACAAAGGAAAGATAGTTGAAGTTGAACGGGCGTTCTTGTCCATGGAGGAAATTGAAACAATGCTCAACAAAGTATTTGTTTCCGACCGGCTCAATCAGGTAAAAGATATATTCCTTTTCAGTTGCTTCACATTTGTTGCACTTAATCAAAACCAATTACTTACCAACCAATTACATAATGATGTTCTGTCAATAGGTAATGATTTAGAAACCATCTGCCTGCCTTGTTGTGCCTTGGTTTTCAACCTCTAAAATGACTGTTGCAAAGGTATTGAATTTAAAGTATACAACAAAGAATTCAAAGCCATTTTCATTCTCTTTCCTTTGGCAATGGATGTTTAAACACCGCTAGAATTTATATTCTGTTTTGTCAGGAAGGTAGCTTTTTTCATTAAACACTCTCTTTTCTTCACGCAAAGCGTAAACCATTTTATACTTAGTTCTTCATATTTACGTAGATAATAGATTAGACGATGGTTATCTGATCTGATTTCTTTAAACGAATAAATTTCAGAAAAGGAAGAGTATAGGCAATTAGTGCCACAACAAGAAAACTGGCGGTGATAATCTGGAACATAGTGGTTAAAGGTGTACCTTATCATAACCCGGAAGAATACCTTTTCAGAGATCAGAAAAAAAAGCTTGGATTAATTAAAAGAATTCAAAAACAGATTACTAAATTTGAACTCGAAAGCACTGACTTACAATTTTTTAATTGACTAATTAAGTAATAGAATAAATATAATGTACCATTTTAATTTTTCAAAGACGATACT
>JAATGT010000082.1 GCA_015654525.1 Bacteroidales bacterium | reverse complement strand
TCCGGTAGGTTCCAAAGATCGCTGACCATGAGATCCAACAGAACAGGAGCAAAAGATACCCCACATCGACAACATCATTATAAAGACAAGTTTAGGTGCTTTCATTTACGTATAGTTATTTATCTTTGCTCCACAGCCGCACTCCCAACCGGACAACCGGCGAAAGATCAACGTTTGGAACAGAATAGCTGGCTGTTTCGAAATTGACGGTTTTGTCACCCCTCAGATACACATGCATGCCGGGTTGAATGTAAAAGTAACGGCCAATAAAAAACTGATAACTTAGTCCCAGCCCTGTATCAAGACTATGCATATCTTTACGAATGCCGGTACTCTTTTGTTCTATCTCAAAAGTATGAGCCTCCAGGTAGCTATAAAGTTCCAGGTTACGCCACAGGTTATAACCCAAAAACAATCCCGGTGAAGTTTTATAAAACCGCTTAAAGTCGGCCGACGAGTTATTCACTCCCGCAGTCTCCGCATCGTAGCTTCCACCATTAATAACACTCAGCCTTACGCGAAAACGTTCGTACCTATACCCGACCCCAATATGATAACCACCCGTGAGAAACATAGGCACCAGGCTTTCCACTTCTACAGCCGACTTTACTTCGTAACTTTTAGCATGCGCCCTGGCCGGTTCCTTTACCCGCAACGAATCGTTTTGTGCAAATACACATCCAAACGAGCTAAACACACACATAATAAAGAGAATTTTCTTTTTCATACCAATAAACTTTGAATTTTGATGCTGCAAAGTTCGGCATTGAAAAAATAAGTTTACTCCGCATTTGTTACCAAATGAATCGGGAAACTATTTTTTATTGCGGATGCGGCTAAGCGACTTGGGAGCAATGCCCAGATAGTTGGCAATATGGTAGAGCGGTAAACGTAGAAATGCCTGAGGATATTCTGCCGCCAGTTTTTGATATCGCTCTTCGGCCGATAAAGTTTGGAGGTCAACACTACGTTGTACCAGTTTCACATAAGCCTCTTCAACCAACAAACGTCCCAAACGTTCCATCCGTGGTACTTTTAGGAACAACAATTCCAAATCCTTTTGCTGTATAAATGCCACTTCTGTGTCCTCCCAGGCTTTTATGTTCAGGTGTGCCGGAGTTTCACTCACTCGGCTTCGGTTATCGGTTACCCAGTCACCCTCAAAAGCAAAGTCGGTAGTCAGCTCTTTGCCCTTATCGGTCAACTGATAGTAGATGACAGTACCGGAGATCACAAAACTAATAAAACGACAGACCTCGTCTTGCCGGAGCAAGACCTCACCTTTAGAAAGACTTTTAAATTTAATATAGGGTAAAAACTGCTTCCACTCTTCTTCTGAGAGTGAAATATAGTTTCGAATAGATTGATTTAATTGTTCTTCTGGAGTCATACAGATTTGATTTTATTAAATCAGAATGTATTCTGACCGGAACAGAGTCTGATCTTCAATTCTGCTTTTCGAATTTGGAAGTAACACTTCAAGCCTAAACAGATAAACACTTAATACCGTTTGCCTAAAAACTCATCCAATCTCTCAAAAATAACTCCTTTTGATGTGAAAAAACTGATAAATTTATCTAAACGTTCTATCATTTCTTCACCTGAATGTCTTTTAATATAAAACGGGATATTCCAAAGCTTATCTTGTTTTAGATCAATGAACTCCCATGGATGGAAATACAAAACAGCATATCCGTCGTGCTGTAGAGTCCGGTTGAATAGCCAAAGATAAAGCCACAGAAAAAAGTTATGGAAACTTAACCAGAATAAAGGAATACGGAAAAAAGGAGTTACCACCGAAGGACATTCAATTATTCCATTTTTTTTTTCGAAAATATGCCTCGGTTTTCGAAAATGATTGTATCGTCCCGGAATAAAGGTAGGATTCAGAGAACTGTCATAAATATAACCTGCATTTTTCAGCAGGTCAAAATTCACCTTCTGCATTCGGGCCATTCTGAAACCGGATACTTTTACACCGCCGATTTGCTCTATCTTTCTCTTAGAATTAGCGTAATCCGGCTCTTCAAATTTGGAATGAAAATAACCATGTGACGCTATTTCATGCCCATCAGCGACTATTTGATGCAGGACGTCAGGTGCATTTTCAACAAAATTTGCAGTACAAAAAAAAGTAGCATGAATCTCATGCTTCTTTAGTAGCGAAAGCAAGCACATGACACCTTCACTTGAAAATTTGATCTGCTGATCAAATGAGATTTGGCAACCATACTCAACAGGCAAATCAAATTCTTCAATATCGAAGCCAAGAAGTATTTTAGGAGATTCTTTTTGTTGTTTCATTATCTACATCTAATTTAGATTCCGAGAAATCACGGGTACATATTTCATAACACGACTTTAGCCAAACCAATACACATGGTAGAGCTTTCAAAGCATATGGTTGTATCAATGTTTTCCGTATAACACGGGGGAAAATGTCTGTAGGAGATAGACTCGTAACCGCAAATACAAATATCAGAAGAATTACATCCCATTTGTTTCGTTTCCAGAGTGCAGCTGTGTACCAAATAGCTACCCCAACCAATGCAATAATATAACCACTGGATTCGCTGCCAGTACTAAATAACACTACAAACAACAGGGTTGATGCCAAGATAAAATACCGGAATGCAAGATGCACATATTGTTTAAAACGCAGATACGGAAGCATAAACAATAAAATGCCAGGGCCTATAAGGTAAGCATCTGAATAAGTTGCGATGCCCGATATTTTTCGCACCATACCCAACAATGAGATGTTCGTTCCAGATCCAAACATATTTAAGTCATTCTTTGCCAATAAATCAGTTATCCAGGCTCCATACTGTTCGATCACATAACCGGGTGATGCAATAAGCATCGGTAGTATAAAAAACACAACAGACCACCCGACCAAACTAATTATAAATTTGGGTTTATGCTTTGAGAAAAAGAAAAATGCTAAGCCTGCAATACTATACAATTTTACAAATGTTCCGAACATAATAAAAAAAGTCGCCCAAATATCTTTTTCTTTTTCAATAAAAAGAAATGAAAATAATATGCAGGCAACAATGGCAACATTGAATTGCTGCATGAATAGAGCCGTAAGCAACTCATTAGCACAAAACCAATAAATAAAAAGATAATTTGCACGCGGAAGATTCTTAACAGCAAAATAAAGGAATGTACTCAGCCCGATTAACCAGAACAACAATCCAAACCAAACTGGTGGCCAAGCAAAAGCAGCAATAACAGTACTAAAAAACACACCATAATGATCAAAGCTCATTCGATCATTATTATAACACAAAAGACCACTCCTAATTAGAATATGGTCTCTTCATTGAAAAATAGTGCAAATAAAAGAAGTGTGTGTTCACATGGTTGCAAAGATGGTTGAACTTTCAGTTTCTAAACGTGTCAACTCGGAAACGAGCAGCGTTTCAGCCGTCCGTGTCCAGTAATTAAATTCCATAGTCTTAGTATATTCTGGTATGAATTTCAACAATTTATCGAGATGAAACTCTGCCGATGTAACGCCAGCCCTCGAACGCATTGCATCCATCACATTACATTCCTGCTCTATATGAGTGGGCACCATTAGCACCGGTTTTTGCATATACATAGCTTCGCAGACGGACTCAAACCCGCCCGTAGTAGCATAAGCCTTTGCCCCTGCCATATAACGAAGAAAAAGTGTATCACTCAACTTATGTAATGTCAGATTAGCAGTTGGCATTACCGTTTCATCCACATTCTTTTTATCCCAGAAAAAATGAATCGGTTGATCAAAATGTTTCAAACTCCACTCTGTCAACTCTGCTGCATAACCGCTGTTTAGCATGTAACCATGAATATAGTCACCATCCGAAACAGGCTGATTCAACACTTCGTTCCGCAACAAGGGTGGTACTACCACTATCTTACCGAAACGTTGATCTTCTTTCCTAAACGAAAGGGCCAACATTTTCAAGGCATTCATGGAGGTCAGTCCGGAGTAAAAGTTCAGCAACCTAAACTGCCACCGATTATTTCCCGTATATTCAAACCCAGGAGTCATAAAATAATACTGATGGGCAATACTAACCATAGGTGGTTCCGGATTAAAGAGCCCATACGTAAACCCACACATAAGCTCATAAAAGTTTATCACAACATCAGGTCGTTTATCTTTTATAGTCTTGCGAATGGTAAGTAAACTACGAATATATACGGGCAAAAACAGGATGTTATAAAGAATACTAATAAGTAAAGGCGAGTGTTTACCCTTAGCTGTTGGCAGGAAGTTAGGACTCTGAAACTGGATGAGTCCTGTATTTATCTTCTTGGTGAAAAAGTCAGGCAATACGCGTTTAGCACTACAGCCCACCATAACCGACACCACTTCGTGTCCGTTTCGTTCAAGCATCGATTTCAAACTTAAAACCTGAGTGAAATGCCCTCTACCTTCACCTTGTACCACAAATAAATATCTCATGGCTATTTTTATTTAGAAGAACGGATTAAAAAAATTATTAGAGAAAGCTACTCTCACTGGAGTTTTGGATGACTGTGGAAATTCAACGACCTCAATTGCGCTTGGTTTTTCTGCCTCACTGTACATATAAACCTCCCAGGTACCATCTTCATGTTCCAGTAAAGCTGACATGCTTTCCACCCAATCGCCCGAATTCAAATAATGAATGCCATCTATCATTCTGTCGGCTGGTTGATGAATATGTCCACAAATAATGCCATCGGCATGGCGGGTACGTGCCAGCGAAACCAGTTCATTTTCATAATTAGAAATATATGAAACCGCCGATTTAACTTTTTGTTTAATGCTTTGAGAAAGAGAAAAATAAGGCAATCCTTTCTTTTTCCGCTGGATGTTATAAATGCGGTTTAACCACAATAAGAATGTGTATCCGATATCTCCCAGTTTAGCTAACCAAACCATATTGGATGTTACGTTATCAAAGATATCTCCATGAACCACATAATATCGTTTTCCATTTTTTTCATGGATATAATCTTTTACAATATCAATATTGGCAAATGAAAGCGGGGCAATATAGTCAATAAAATCATCATGATTACCCCGGACATAAATAACCCGGGTGTTATGGTTCTCCATCATTTTCATGATGATCTTAAAGAAATCAGTATGTTCTTTTTTCCATTTTCCTTTACCTCCTTTTTGAAGATTCCAGCCGTCAATTATATCTCCATTTAGAATCAATGTATTACAATTTACCGTTCGCAGGAATTCTGCGAGTTCACGTGTTTTCGAGTGTTCAGTTCCGAGATGAACGTCGGAAATGACAATAGTTGGATAAAACCGTTGATTATGCATGTGCTTTTTTTATTTACAAAATAACTGCCAACTTGTTACAACATAAGTACAGATATATGAAGAAAGCATTAAGATATCAAATCTCTCTATCCGCGATGATAAATGTCAACAGCTTTTATCCATTAAAAAACAAGACTTCCCGAATATATTCATAAATATAAAGGAAGACCTGAGTAAAACAAGGACTGTAACATAAATGTAACACCTGCTTAATCTTTACGTAACAAACACGCTCTACTTTTACATCAGCAAAAAAGACAGACTTTAAAGAATAGACATTAAAGTGTAAACAAAACTCAAACTGTAACAGGATTGTATTATCATCTTAATTTCAATGTAACGATACAAGCCTAATTTTGCCACCGAAATCAAGTAAAACAATTTTTAAATTTATACACAAAAAGAAATGAAGAAAATTTTAATCAGCGCTTTATCAATTATTTTTGTCAGCTTGACAATCTCTGCTCAGGATTCTGGTAACACACAAGACAGTTTTAAACCAAGCGGTAAACCTATTGTGACAGTATTTAGTGATTTCAGTCATACAAGCACTAATGGCAACACTAATAATGCATTTGAACTTTCACGTGCTTATTTCGGATACGGATACAATTTCAGTCCAGATTTTTCCGGTAAAGTAGTGTTTGATGTTGCAAATAGTGCGGCAGCAGGAACAGTAAGTCCTGGTGTGTCAGCTTTTACTGTTTTCTTGAAAAATGCTTATGCTGAATATTCACATGGCATCGTAAAAGCCAATTTAGGTTTAGTAGGTACGACAATGTTTGGCTTACAAGAATCTGTTTGGGGAAAACGTTACTTGTACAAATCATTTCAGGACCAATACGGTTTCGGAAACAGTGCCGACCTTGGAGCTAGTGTAAAACTTCAGTTCATCCCAGAATTAAGTTTAGACCTAGCTGTTTTCAATGGCGAAGGCTATAAGAAAGTTCAGGCAGACAGTACATTCCAATTTGCGGCAGGTTTAACAGTACAGCCAATTAAGAATCTCTTCGTGCGTGCCTATTATGATTATACAGACAAACAATCGTATTTACCTTCATCAACAAAAAAAGCACAAACATCATTCAACCTCTTTGCTGGGTATAAGAGTGATAAAGGTAGTATTGGTGCAGAATTCAACACTCAAAGCGGTAATAAAAACACAAAGGATCACAACTTGTCAGGTATATCAATTTATGGAACCCTTCCGGTTGCTAAACAGTTTAGTGCTATTGCACGTTTCGACAACTTAACATCTAAGAATAACTGGAATACTTCCACTGACGGACAAGTTTACATTGCAGGTATTGAATACGCTCCCGTTAAAGGAATTCAGATAACACCAAACTTCCGTTACTCCGATTTAAAAACTGGAAACTCTACAACATCGTTCAACCTGAATGTAGGAATGAATTTCTAATCAAAAAAACAATACAAAAAAACAACAATAATTAATTCGTTATGAAAAAAATTGGATTATTTCTAGCTCTAGCTCTTATAAGTACAGCAGCATTTTGCCAAACATCATTATCAGGTGCCGGCGCAACATTTCCACTTCCGTTTTACAACATGGCTTTCGAGCAGTACACTAAAGCCACAGGTGAAAAAGTAACTTACGGAGGTATTGGTTCAGGTGGTGGTATCCGCAGTCTTTCTGATAAAGTGGTAGATTTTGGTGCTTCTGATGCTTTTTTAAGCGATAAAGAATTACGTGAAATGCCAGCCCCTGTTGTTCACATCCCAACTTGTAGTGGTGCTGTTGTGGTAGCTTTCAACATACCAGGAGTAGAAGCCATTAAATTGACACCTGCAGTATTGGTTGACATCTTTATGGGTAAAATCAAAAACTGGGATGATGCTTCTTTGAAAAGACTAAACCCTTCGGTGAAGTTTCCTAATTTAGCAATCACAGTGGTTTACCGTTCGGATGGTAGTGGTACAACTAATATGTTTACGGATTATTTAACTAAAGTAAGTAAAGAATGGGCTACTAAATTAGGTGCAGGAAAAACCGTAAAATGGTTGACTGGTATTGGTGCTAAAGGTAATCCCGGAGTTGCAGGTACTATTAAAGAAACAAAAGGCGCAATCGGTTACGTTGGTTCCGAATATTCATTTGCACAAAAAATTCCAACTGCTTATTTGCAAAACAAAGCTGGTAAATTTATCAGACCAAGCATAGCATCTATTAGTGCAGCCGGCAAAAGCAGCATTCCTGCCGATACTCGTATCATGTTGACGAACTCAGATGCAGCTCTTGCTTACCCTATTTCCGGATTTACATGGATCCTTATCTATAAAGATCAGGACTATGCTAATCGCTCTTTGGCTCAAGCACAAGCTACAATTAAATTAATGGAATACATGCTAGGACCAAATGCACAAAAAATTGCATCATCGGTTAATTATGCTCCACTACCAGCCTCAGTGGTAAAACAAGCTAAAGCTATATTGCGTTCTGTAACTTACAAAGGCAAACCGGTTATTAAATAAGTGTTGTTCTTTAAACTCAGATTCTCTATAGTCTTTCGTTCAGCTTTCAGGAGCTGAATGAAAGACTAAATTGATTTTCACAAAAACATATTCAAGTGAATAGCGATAAAATTCTAAAAAATATTTTATTCATAGCATCATTACTGATATTGCTGATTTCAGGAGCGATGGTATTCTCATTGGTTCGGGGATCTATGACTTCTATCCATGAATTTGGGTGGAAGTTTTTATTTTCTTCTGAATGGAACCCGACTAAAGGGGAAGAAGAGTACGGTGCTCTATTGTTTATTGCCGGAACATTGTTCACTTCAGTGCTTGCTTTAGTAATTGCTTTGCCATTGGCATTTTCAACATCCTTATTTGTGGCCGAATATTTTCGGAATACCCGCATGGCATCTATAGTAAGCACTTTGGTCGATTTATTGGCGGGTATTCCGTCTATCATTTACGGTTTATGGGGTTTCTATATTTTACGCCCATTCATTGTGTCCATTGGACTAACTCCTCAAGGTTATGGCATTTTTACTTCCGGTCTTATTCTGGCTATTATGATTGTTCCTTATGCCACATCATTGAGCAACACTACAATTATGATGGTTTCCAATGAACTGAAAGAAGCGGCTTACTCGCTGGGTGCCACCCGCCTGGAAGTGATCTGGAATGTTATTCTGCCCAATGCCCGTTCTGGGATAACAGCCAGTTATGTGCTGGCCTTTGGCCGCGCTTTAGGAGAAACCTTAGCCGTAACGATGTTGATAGGAAATGCCAATATAATACCGACGGGCCTCTTTAGCACGGGGAATACTATGGCAAGTGTGATTGCCAATCAGTTTGGAGAAGCAAGTGGACTGCAATTAAGTGCATTGATTGAAATAGGATTGCTTTTGTTTGTCATTACAACCATCATCAATGCAGTAGGAAAATTTATTATTAAAAGATTTGCTTAATGGATAAAACGAACATCCTGTTGGATAAAAAACGAACAGAGATTATTCCTGACTCTTTTATTGGGCGGAACGCCAGAAACCGGTTGTTTTTAGGAGTAGTCATATTTTTTTCTGTTCTAACCATTTCCATGGTCTTTTTGATCATTGGAACTATGTTGTTTAAAGGGTATCATCAGATTAACTGGGCATTTTTCTCCCAAACACCTCCCAATACTTTCGAAGCCATGATGGCTAAATCGAGTGGAAACATAATCCCCGGGGGAATTGTCAATGGTATACTGGGTTCTCTTTACCTTGTTGTCATTGCATCATTAATTGCCATTCCACTTGGACTTTTAATAGGAATTTATCTTTACGAAAACAGTTCTAAAAAATATGCCGGCGTGATACGCGACATCACTGACATTTTACAGGGAGTCCCTTCAATTGTTATTGGGCTGATTGTTTATCTGTGGGTTGTAGTCAATGTTACCAAAGGATATTCGGTACTGGCAGGTAGCGTAGCGTTGGCTTTAATGATGTTACCTCTGATTATCCGCTCCACAGAAGAATCATTGAAAATGATTCCGGACACACTGAAAGAAGCTGCCATCGCTTTGGGAACACCTTATTATAAGGTAATTTTGAGAGTACTTATCCCCACCAGTTTTACGGGGTTAATGACCGGTATTTTGCTTGCCATCTCCAGAATTTTGGGTGAAACGGCTCCTCTGATGCTTACTACGCTTGGCAATCCGGCTATCAACTGGAATATAACCAAACCGGTGGGCGCTGTCCCGTTATTGATCTGGCAATTTTATAACGACCCCAATATGGTGGATCTGATTTGGAGTTCCAGTCTGTTTCTTATGGGATTTGTTCTTATATTAAATTTGCTATCCAAATGGATTGGCGCAAGACGAAGAATCTAACTGCGGTACCACAACGCACGATTACAAAACAAAAATAGTATCAAAAGAAAATATACGAAACGAATATGAATACTGATCCCTCTATATTATCTATAGAAAACCTATCAATAGCCTACGACAAGGATAAACTTGCTGTGAAAAATGTGAGTGCTACGATAAAGAAAAATGCGATTACGGCTATTATGGGACCGTCCGGTTGTGGAAAAACAACCCTCCTGAGAGCTATAAACAGAATGCACGAACTCTATCCGAACATCTCGACTGAAGGAAAAATTAAGCTGTACGATGAAAATATCTACGACATGTCGACCATTAAGTTGCGCCGGAAAGTGGGAATGGTTTTCCAACGCCCCAATCCGTTTCCTACTTTGAGTATTTACGAAAATGTAATTGCCGGATATAAACTAAACGGGATTAATCTGAAACGCTCTGAGCGCGATGAAATTGTAGAGACGTCATTAAAAAATGTAGCCCTTTGGGAAGAAGTAAAAAATTCCTTGCACAAAAAAGGAAACTTTCTGTCTGGTGGTCAGCAACAACGACTTTGTATAGCCCGCACGCTGGCATTTAAACCGGATGTAATTTTACTTGATGAACCTACTTCGGCACTCGACCCTATTGCTACGGCTAAAATTGAAGATCTGCTGGTTGATTTAAAGCAAAACTATACCATAGTTTTAGTGACACACAACATGACACAGGCAGCCAGAATCTCTGACAATTCCATGTATATGTATTTAGGCGAATTGATTGAATATGATGAAACAACTCAGATATTTACCAATCCAAAACACACTTCCACTCAGAATTACATAACCGGAAGATTTGGATAAGGCAAGCCCCTAAATCCCCCAAGGGGGACTTAAAGAGAGAACACAATAAGGTGTTTGTAAATAGAGAGCAAACTCGGATACAAGCATTCGCCAAAGACAGTTACAATTTAATGTCCTAATTTCATGCGAGAAATCAAAGACAATTATTTACGCATTAAATAATATTTTTATTAATCTTCAAAAACATAGCCTTTGAACCCCCTAAGGGGGGCAGGGGGGCTCTTATAATTATGAGACAATTAGAACAAGAACTAACATCGCTCCGTCATGATGTTATCGACATGTGGAAACTGGTTATTTCCCAGGTTTCAAATTCTGGTGAAGCCATTTTGTCTTTCGACAAAGAGTTGGCTCAAAAAGTTTCGATGCGGGAAAGAAAGGTTGATGCTTATGAGTTGAAAATTGACAGTGAGTGCGAAAACATCATTGCGCTGCATCAACCGGTAGCTATCGACTTGCGCTTTGTGTTAGCTGTATTTAAAATCAACTCCAACTTGGAACGTATTGCTGATTTTGCTTATGGCATTTCGCGAATGCTGATTGCTAATCCATCTGTCATTTTAGATGCCGAGCTTATTACCAACACGAACGTGCGGGTAATGATTAGTGAAGTAAACAAAATGTTAACTCAGGGACTAGATGCTTTTGAAAATGAAAAATCGAACTTTGCTGCGGCTATTTTCAGCGAAGACTATCAGGTAGACGAAATAAACAATAATGCAGCACGCATCGTAGCCGATTATATTCAAAAAAATCCCGATCGTGCTTTTGAATGCCTGCAACTAATAGCAGCCATCCGCAAACTCGAACGGATTGGCGACCATTGTAGCAATATTGCCGAAGAAATATTTTTCTATATTGATGCTAAAGTGCTGAAACACGCGTCAAAGAAATAAACAGCGCCTTGCACTGTAAAAAGAGGAATAAGACAGACTTATTCCTCTTTTTTTTTGCATTTAATATTATATCAACCCCCACTACTGATGCAAAATAATCACAGCATACCCGTCAAAAAACTGAAAAAAGATTATGGGTGATGTCAACATAGACATGTTTAGCTTATGCATCATGCAGACATTCGTCATCATCACGATGAATGTTCCATACATAAGCAGGACGATCTTTATCATCATGATGATTGCTTCATTAATCATGATTAATGCTCCATTAATGGTTATGAAAAGGATATTAATCTTATTAATGCCCTCATTAATCTTTATAATGGGGTCATTCATGATCATGAATGCTTCATTAATGGGGTCTATTCGGGTCTATTCAATAAACTGTGTGGGTCTATTCAATAAACTGTGTCAAAAAGGATAATTAATTGATATTCCATCTTAGTTCAAAATAATAAACCACCACTTTTCAAATCGACTCCTTCATTGTCAAGCCATCTGAAATAAACATTTTTTGTTGAATCAGAACAAAAATAAAATTTTGTCATATCTTTGTAACAGATATTTTACGATAACGAAATAACAAAATAGTTTCTTTGTAACATAATTTTAATCAAATAAAAGTATGAATCCATATCGTATTTTGGTAGTTGACGACGAAGAAGACTTATGCGAAATTCTTCAATTTAATCTTGAAACTGAGGGCTATCTAGTAGATGTGGCTTACTCGGCCGAAGAAGCTTTAAAAAAAGACATCAGTGTTTATAACCTGCTATTGCTCGACGTAATGATGGGTGAAGTATCGGGTTTTAAAATGGCCCGGATACTACGTGAAAATCCTAAAAATGCAGCTATTCCAATCATTTTCCTGACGGCTAAAGATTCGGAAACCGATAGGCTCACCGGTTTTAATATTGGCGCCGATGATTATATTTCCAAGCCATTTTCCATTCGCGAAGTATTGGCGCGCGTCAAAGCTGTTATCCGTCGCGTCGATTCCAGCAAGCCAGAGTCTGCTCCCGCGCTACAATTGAGCTACGAAACGCTCGAAATGTCGTTTGAGAACAAAAAAGTATCACTCGGAGGCGTTGAAATAGCCTTTACCAAAAAAGAATTTGAGATATTAAAGCTTTTTTTAGAAAACAAAAACCGGGTATTCTCGCGTGACGAAATGCTTAATCGTGTATGGAGCGACGAAGTGATTGTTCTCGATCGAACTATCGATGTAAATATTACCCGGCTTCGCAAGAAACTAGGTCCATATGGCAAAAACATCGTAACCCGACTTGGATACGGCTACTGCTTTGAAGAGTAGAGCACAAAGAACCCCTAATCCCGAAAGGGGAACTGTATTCGTTTCTTCTTTTCTTTTAATTACAAATAGTCTTGTAACTATTTACTTGTAACTATTTAATATAAATCTAATCTGAACTCCCCTTTAGGGGTTAGGGGTTCTTTAATCCCCCTTTAGAAACCAGGGGTTATATACAGTATTATGACTCTCAACCGTCGCCTTTTCTTTTATTTTTTCAGTGTTTTTCTACTGATGTTGGCAGTTATCTGTTTTTTTCAATATCAG
>JAATGT010000036.1 GCA_015654525.1 Bacteroidales bacterium | reverse complement strand
TGCTACTAACCAACTGAGCTATAGGCCCCACTTTTGCGAGATTTTTTTTGTATCTTTGCAAAGCGAATGCAAAAGTAATAATTTTTGCCATACTGCAAAAATTATCTATATATTTTTTATCTCAAAATGAAACAATTTAGTAATATTACCACTTTGATTTTTGATATGGGTGGTGTGCTTGTCAACCTCGATCTTAATCGTTGTATATTGAATTTCAAAAAACTAGGTCTTGAAAACTTTGAACAGCTTATGGGTCATTTCGGACAGAAAGGTTTTTTTCTTGAATTTGAAAAAGGTAAGATAAGCATTGAACAATTCCGTAATGAAATAAGAAAACTGACAAAACAGTCGCTTACCGATGCTCAGATTGACCATGCCTGGAGCTCTTTTTTACTTGATATCCCTTACCAAAAACTAGAAATGTTGTTGGAGCTTAAAAAGAGCTTCCGTCTATTATTGCTAAGCAATACCAATCCGTTGCATATCGAATTTACTGTGCCGATTGAATTTGCGAAAGTGGGTAAGAGCATCTCGGAGATTTTCGATAAATGCTATTTTTCTTACGAAATGGGAATGGCGAAACCCGATGCTGAGATATTTGAAGCGGTACTTACCGATGCCGGAATTAGTGCAAATGAATGTTTGTTTCTGGATGATGGACCTAAGAATATTGACCAGGCAAATAAATTAGGCATTCAAACTTATCTGGTTGATCCGAGCGAAGATCTAAGTTTTTTGTTGAACTCAGGTACCTGGAACTAATACTAATAGAGTTGTTGCATAACTTTGTTTAATCTGATTTATTGGCACATGAATGATTAAGTATGCAATAATATTTGATAATCTGCATTTTTATAATGCTATTTGCAGATAAATAGCCATCGTGTAACTTGTAACTACTTATGAATATTATATATCCTTCCGACACATTTTCGTTGGCTTCCTGTGCTGCCACAGTCGGATTCTTTGATGGAGTGCACGCAGGTCATCGGTTTTTAATCAATGAATTAAAAGAAATAGCAACAAAGCAAGGCTTAAAAACTGTGGTTTTTACCTTTGCTAATCATCCCCGGAAAGTAATTGACCCCGATTTTAAACCGGAGTTGCTTACGACTTTATCCGAAAAGTTGATTCAACTTGATTCAACCGGAATTGATACCTGCATTGTGTTGGATTTTTGCGCCGAAATGGCCGAACTATCTGCTTATGATTTTTTGAAGTCCATTTTATCGGAAAAGTATAATGTGAAAACACTGCTGGTTGGGCACGATCATCGATTCGGACATAATCGGACTGATGGATTCCCCGAATATAAGCAATACGGTGATTCGTTGGGTATAAATGTAATTCAGGCTAGCCGCTTTTCTACTTCCGATATTCCGGATATCAGTTCTTCGGAAATCAGACTGGCTTTGCAAAGAGGCGATATTATTACCGCCAATCGCATTCTTACATATCGGTATTCGTTTGTAGGAAGAGTGATGAATGGATTTAAAATAGGACGTACAATAGGGTTTCCTACTGCAAATTTATATTGCGAAGACCTGGAAAAAATAATTCTTCCTTTTGGGGTATATGCTGTGCAGGTTTATTGGAACAACAATGCTTATAAAGGAATGATGAATATTGGTACCCGCCCGACATTGAATAACGGTTTTCATACTAGTATGGAAGTTCATATAATTGATTTTGATGAAGATATTTACAATCAGAATATCAAGGTTGAGTTCATTCAGAAAATTCGCGATGAGAAAAAGTTTGATGGGCTGGATGAATTGATTGAACAACTTCGGAAGGACAAACAATTTGTTATTGAAATGAATTAAGTGATCAAATAATGAATAAATACTTGCCGGCTATTCATTGTTAAATACTTATTACTTATCTTTGTGGCATAAAAACATGTTTTACAAACAAAGGAAACTCTTTAAATGAAAAAAACATTATTAACTCTAACAATGGGATTACTCATTATGGGATTAGCACAAGCAAACAATCCGTTCTTTGAACCATATAAAAATAAATATGGTGCACCTCCTTTCGATCAGATAAAAACAGAACATTATATACCAGCCTTCAAAGAAGGTATTAAACAGCATCAGGCCGAAGTAACTGCCATTGCAAATAATAAAAATGCACCGACTTTCAATAATACCATTGAAGCGTTAGAGTTTAGCGGTGTGTTACTTAAAAAAGTATCGTCTGTCTTTTTTAATCTGCACTCGGCAGATACCAACGATGGGCTGGATAAGATAGCCAACGAAATAACTCCTGTTTTGTCGGAACACAATGACAATATATACCTGAACGAAAAGCTTTTTGCACGTGTGAAAAGGCTGTATGACAATCGTTCAACGCTTAAACTTACCACAGAGCAGAACAGACTGCTGGAAAAATACCATCGGGAGTTTGTCCGGAGTGGGGCTGCGCTGAACGCTGCGCAAAAAGCCAAACTGCGTGAAATAAACAAAGAGCTGAGCATGGCTGAACTGACTTTCGGACAGAATGTGCTGGACGAAACGAATAGCTACCAGAAAGTAGTGGATAACGAAACTGATCTGGCCGGTTTGCCCGAAAGTGTCCGTCAGGCTGCCGCCGAAAGTGCCAAAGAGGCTGGGAAACCGGGTAAATGGCTTTTCAGTACACACAAGGCCAGTTTCATTCCGGTGTTGCAATATAGTCAGAACCGCGAATTGCGTAAAGATTTGCTGATGGCTTACACTACACGTGCCAACCATGATAACGATAAAGATAACAAAGCAGTTATCAACAAAATCATTAAACTACGTACACAAAAAGCACAACTGCTGGGCTTCGAAACATCAGCTGCATTTGTGCTGGATGACACAATGGCTAAAACACCTCAGGCTGTTTACAACCTGCTGAAAACAGTATGGGAACCTGCTGTGAAAAAAGCTACTGAAGAAGCAGGCGAACTACAGAAAATGATGGATGCCGAAGGCAAAGGCGAAAAGCTGGAAGCCTGGGACTGGTGGTATTATTCGGAAAAACTGCGTAAAGAAAAATACGACCTGAATGAAGAGGCGTTGAAACCTTATTTCAAACTGGAAAATGTAAGACAAGGAGTGTTCGATTTAGCATCGAAACTATATGGTTTGACTTTTAAGAAGTTGAACGATATGCCTGTTTATAATCCGGATGTAGAAGTATTCGAAGTGCGCGATGCCGATAAATCGCTGGTTGGTATTTTATATACAGATTACTTTCCACGTCCAGGAAAATCGGCCGGAGCGTGGATGAACAGTATTACCGAGCAATATAAAAAAGACGGTATCAACCACCGCCCGGTCATTTGCAATATTGGTAACTTTACCAAACCTACAGCCGACAAACCATCGTTGCTAAACATGGATGAGGTTGAAACACTGTTTCATGAGTTTGGACATGCATTGCACGGTTTGTTGACCCAGTGCACATATCCAGGTATGTCGGGAACAAATGTGTCGCGCGACTTTGTAGAAATGCCATCGCAAATAATGGAAAATTGGTGCTGGGAGCCTGACGTGATGAAGACTTATGCCCGCCACTATATAACAGGTCAGCCAATGCCACAGGAATTGGTGGACAAAATACAAAAAGCAGCAACATTTAATCAGGGTTTTATCAATACTGAATTATTGGCTGCATCTATCCTGGATATGGACTTCCACATGCGTAAAGATACCAGCAGTTTTGATGTAGTTGCTTTTGAAAAAGCATCGTTGGACAGAATCGATTTGATTCCACAAATCATCAGTCGCTACCGGAGTACATTCTTTAATCACATTTTTAGTGGCGATTATTATGCCGGATATTATAGCTACACCTGGGCTGCGGTACTTGATGCCGATGCTTTTCAGGCATTTAAAGAAACCGGTGATGTGTATAATCCGAAAGTGGCAACAGCATTCCGTAAAAAAATATTAGAACGTGGCGACTCGGAAGATCCGATGAAATTGTATCGCGATTTCAGAGGAGCTAATCCGAGCCCTGATGGATTATTGAAAAAAAGAGGATTAAAATAGAAGTCAACTTTAAAAACTTAAATAACCAAATGCAAGTACGGGTGTGTATACCGGAGTTTGCATTTGGTTGATTTATTTTCAATTTCAAAATTGTAAATTGGATAACAACAAATGCATATTTCATTAAAAAATCTGATTGTACCCAGCATCCCCATGGCAGTGCTGCTGGTTCTTGCCTGCTGTGGTTTATGGTTGTCGTCATTTTTTGGAGACCGATTGGTGGCTTTGACTAATCAGCCTTCCAGTCTGGTACAAATCCTACAAACATTTTTACATCCCAATACGCTGCAGTCGAATTTAGTTGGGTTGGGCTTTACATTGATAAATGCGCTTCTGCTGGCTCAAATAAATAACCGGTTTACTATCATCCGAACCCGTACTTTCTTACCCATCTTTCTTTTTCTTTTTTTGATGAGTACCTGGAATGGGACTCACATTTCAAACGGTTCGCATATTACGTTGACGCTTTTCATTTTTGCGTTGTTTTCGTTTTTCAACATGTCACGCAATAAGAACTCGTCGGAAGAGGCTTTTATGGGGTGCTTTTTTATTAGTATAAGTAGTTTACTTATCAATGTATTAATATTCATTATTCCCATTTGTTTGATTGGGTTTATCATGTTTCAGAGTTTTTCTCTTCGTACGTTTCTGGCAGCTATTTTTGGTACGTTGACCCCCTGGATTCTGTATTTATCGGGCAGGTATCTGTTTGATCCTTATTTTGATTTTACGCATGCATTTGTATTTGCATTAAACTTTTATTTAAATTTTACACCATTTTCAATCCCCGACTTGATATACGCTGCATCGCTAGTCGTAATGATGATAATCAGTTTAGTGGGAATAAGGTCATTATCGCATAGCGACGCTATTCATACGCGCAATAAACTGAATTTCTTAATTCTTCTTCTTGTTTCATTATCAGTGCTGACCGCTCTTTTTAAGAATCAGTATGTTTCGTTTTTACCTATTATTGCGCTGATTTATTCATTATTAATGTCGCACCCATTAACATTGAAACAAAATATCTTTTATCGTATATTATTTCTGATTTTCTGCTTTATAAACATAGCATTCATTGTATCAAAATACATCATCCAACTATAAATGACCGGACTAATGCAACTCGGCTATCTGGGCCTCTTTCTTGCTTCTTTTTTGGCTGCAACTGTTGTTCCTTTTAGTTCCGAAATTATTTTTTCTGCTATGGTTTTTAGCGGACTGGATCCCTGGACTTGCGTTTGGGTGGCAACCCTTGGTAACTTTGTCGGCGGTATGACCAGTTATTATGTAGGACTTCTCGGCAAAATTGAATGGATCGAAAAGTATTTCCACATTAAAAAGGAAAAACTTGAAAAAACAACAGTGCGAATTCAAAAATACGGCGACTGGTTTGCATTTTTCTCGTTTGTGCCGTTTATTGGCGATGTAATTGCTGTTGCTACCGGATTTTTCCGTTGCAAATGGTGGAAAGTAGCCATATCCATGTTGATTGGAAAATTTGCCCGATATATTGCGTGGATGTACTTTAACGGATTATTTATGAAATAATATCCGATAGGAGTGATTCGTAATTTCTAAAAAAATGAAACAAATTATCAAAATTCGATTTTCAGTATTATGTTTGATTTTCGTATTCATCTGTGCCTTTGTTTCGGGTCAGACCAAACTAAAACAATTAGATAAAACCGTATGTTTCGGCATGCATCAAGCCCAGAGTCGGAAAATTGATGTCATAATTGTACACTCCGTGTTTAATGCATCCGAGGGTGATAAATACGATGTTGATTTGGTTATCAAACAATTTTCGCACTATCATGTTAGTTCGCATTACCTGTTAGGGCGCGATGGAACCATTTATCAGCTGGTAAAAGAAAAAAACATTTCGTACCATGCCGGACACAGCCAATTGCCCGACGGGAGAACGGGTCTCAATTCCTGCTCTATCGGTATTGAGCTTATTACTTCGACCGAAGATGCTCCGACCGATGCGCAGCTAAACTCGTTGGTGGCGCTGGTAAAGGATATCAAAAACCGCTATAAGATTAAATATGTACTTCGTCATAGCGACATTGCCCCCGATCGTAAAACCGATCCATGGAACCTGAATTGGCTGGATTTTCAGAAACGACTAGGTAACTAGCTTAACAAAAAACGTCGTACCGGTACGAACGAGCTTCGCAGACTTGAAAACATCAGTCGTACTAGTACGAACGAGCTTTGCGGACTTGAAAACATCAATCGTACTAGTACGAACGAGCATTGCAGACCTAAAAACATCAGTTGTACTGGTACGAACGGGCTTTGCAGACTGAAAAACATCAGTCGTACCGGTACGAACGAGTTTTGCAGATCAAAAAGTATCAGTTATATGCTCTACTATTAACTTCTCATCGGGTTAAGCTCAGTTTTTCCAAACAAATCAGGTATAAACAAACTGTTCTAAGCCTTTTTCGACTCCTGATATTCTCGGGGAGTCATTCCAAATTCCACTTTAAAACAACGACTGAAATATTTCGGGTCGTTAAAGCCTACTGCAAAAGCAATTTCAGATATATTTCCAATATTGTTGGCAAGCATTTGGGCAGCATGTTTCAATCGGATATTTCGAATAAACTCACCGGGCGAAAGTCCGGTTAATGACTTTAATTTACGATGTAAGGTCGACTTGGAAGAGGCCATATCAATAGCAAAGTCATCGAAATCGAAAGTGTCGTCGGCCAGTCTTTTTTCAACCGTCGAAACTGCTTGTTGCAAAAACAATTCATCCAGCGAACCATATTCCATCGACGATATATTGATGTCTTTGTTCTTTTTGAATGTATCTGTTTTTTGTTTTCGTTTGTTGATCAGGTTTTTTACACGTGCCTCAAGCACTGCCACTTCAAACGGCTTTGCAATGTATGAATCGGCTCCGGCATTGTAACAGTCAATCCGGTCTTCGGTGGAGTTTTTAGCTGTAAGCATCAATACATTGATATGACTTGTGGAAATATCTTCTTTTATGATTTTACAAAATGTGAGTCCATCCATTTCGGGCATCATCACGTCGCTTATTATCAGGTCTATTTCATTTTCCTGCAAAACTTCGAGTGCCTGTAGTCCGTTCTCAGCCGTTAATACCTTGTAATTTTTGGAGAAATGGTCGGCAATCAACGTTTTTAGTTCCCGGTTATCTTCAACCACCAGTATGCATAATTCTTTTGTGGCATCATTCACTTCAGCAGATTCCAGTGGAGTTTCTTCAGTTGTCAACTCCGGTATTTCGGGTATATTCTCTATTTTTTGCTCTTCTACCGAAAGCTCATCGTCGGTATAAGCATTTTTTGAAATGGGAATTTCAATTGTAAATACAGCCCCTTCACCTAGTTTGCTTTTTACCTCAACGCTTCCTTTGTGAATCTGCAACAAATCGTTGGTAAGTGCCAACCCAATGCCATGACTCTGGCTCTGATCGGAATTGCTACTGATATAAAATCGTTTGAAAATATGCGGTAGATCTACTTCGGCAATTCCTGTACCTGTATCTGAAACCGAAAGCAGCAGGTAAACGTCGTCCATACGGGTAATAAAGTTCATCTTTACCACAATGGAACCTCCTTTAGGCGTATGTTTAAACGCATTCGAAAGCAGGTTGTAAATGACCTTATCCAG
>JAATGT010000225.1 GCA_015654525.1 Bacteroidales bacterium | reverse complement strand
AGGTGTAATGTGGCTCAAAATACGTGACTGCTGTACGGTCATCAAGAAACGGATAAAGGTCTTTTGAAACATTGAGCCGCTTATCAATATTCAGTTGATTAAACTTTTCAAGGTCCTTGTTAAACAATTCCATTTTTCGCGCCCTGCGCAAATAACGCACTAAAGGCGATCCTATTTTCTTTAATATTTTAATCATATAACGAAACTAACGTTGTGCCCAAACAGTAGCATCTACCAGAATGGTATTGACATAAGTATCGGCGTAAACAAAATAATTTTTAGCGATAATATAATCGATAAGCGTATGGTTTTTCTGTTCAGACTTGTCCTCGGCGTAGCTTAATGTTTCAACGCAAATAACCTTAGGTTTAATCAAATCAAAATCTATGGTTTTTATAATTTCGAAATCCAGGCCCTCTACATCCACCGTCAGAAAGTCTATTCGGCCGTCTTTAAAATAATTTTTAACTAGATTATTGATGTTGACAGTAGATACTTTCGTGACTTCGGTAATGGAATAACTACCAAAAGCCTGTACGCGTTCGGCCTCTGCCTTAGAGAACGTATTTAATGATCGCGCCGACATTATGTAAAAATCTATTTTTTCTTCCTGTCCATTAAATGATACGCCCACGTTGAGGTTAATATCACGGGGACGCCTTTTAGCAATTTCCTTAAAAAGGAAAGGATCTGGTTCTATATTCAGACCAGAAGCGCCACTTCGGTAAAACAGGAATGTGTTATTCAAAAATGATGGGTGGTGTGCGCCGATATCAATATAAAACGGACTATATATTCCCAATTGAGAAAAAATATGTCTGACTATCAAATCCTCCCCCAACTGGCTATAAAACAAGTTAGCTCGCCGCTTAAAACGAATACTGCGACCGATTTTATTTATAATTTTTTTTATCGTAACCATATTGAGAATTGAATCTTTTACAGCAAGTATGAGATAACCGATTATTAGTCAATAGCAATTGATCGAAAACGCTTTTAACCGGTGTAATATCCAAATCATTGCCAGTAACAGTTGCCAAACACATTACCATAATCATAAGGTCCATATAGGGCAAATGCTGAATTATCATCAACGATATTAAAACTAAAATTATCTTCAACTACACTAAGCAACTTTACAGCCGGCGAATGTATAAAGCAGTGAATAGAATAGCTTCCTCTAACTAAAAAATTGGCGTTTATTATAAGTTCATAAATACTTCTATCTTCTATTATGTCAACTTCAGTGCTAAAAACCTTGTTTTTGTGACGATCCAAAACAGTAGCAAATATCTTATATGGCAAGTCTAAATGAATAATTTCCAGTTTGAAAATTATCTTGACAGGCTCGGTATGCAGAAATTCTGCTCTGAATATACCTTTTAGGTCACAGAGCTTTATATAATTAAAATATACATACTGATTAACAACTTTTTCAAGTATAATTTCCTTATCCTTATTATTTGTATATTTTTGAACCGCTCCGTCGATCGATTCATATGCCATTATTTGACCGTCGACCAACACCATTCCTTTATTACAGAGCTTCATAATATTTGGAAGATTATGGCTTACAAATAATATCGTTCTGCCGTCGCCCTTACTAACATCGTTCATTTTCGCGAGACACTTTTTTTGAAACTCGGCGTCACCTACGGCCAGCACTTCATCAAGAACCAATATTTCTGATTCCAGATGTGCCGCTACTGCGAAGGCTAAACGCACATACATTCCCGACGAATAACGCTTTACAGGAGTGTCGATGTAACGTTCAACTCCCGAAAAATCCACGATCTCAGCAAATCTTCGAGTTATCTCGGCTTTACGCATACCAAGAATGGCGCCGTTAAGGTAAATATTTTCCCGACCTGATAATTCAGCGTGAAATCCGGTACCCACCTCCAGTAAACTGGCTATCCGCCCCTTAATTTTCACGGAACCTTTAGTAGGAGAGGTAATCCTGCTTAAAATTTTCAATAATGTACTTTTACCCGCGCCATTACTTCCGATAACACCGACAGCGTCTCCTCTTTCGATTTCAAAATCTATATCTTTAAGGCTCCAGACGACGTCGCTTTCGCCTTTTGTCGAACGATTATTTACCTCACCTATTTTTAAAAAAGGGTCCTCTTTACCGCGCAATCGCATCCAGTATCGTTCAAAGTCACGGGATAGAGTGCCAGTTCCAAAGTCTCCAAGCTGATATACTTTTGAAAGATTTTCTACTTTAATTACAGTTTTGCTCATTTATTCGAATACACAGCTTCGCCCCGTCAGTCACAATTTTTTAAGTTCGGACCGCTAACGTTTAACAAGTTTGCTATTTCCTAAGTAATTTAAGTCATCACCGCAGGAGGCTATACGGCACGAAGTTACTATTTTAGCTTATTTTTCAGCTCCCTTTATGTAGAGATAATTTCCTCTAAAAAATGGAAGAGCTTCATTTACCAGCACTCTAGCTGATTTAACGAAAAGGAAACGGCAAATTTCGCTTTAAGATGATTCCATTGTGTGCTGACGTAGTGATTATCCTTTCTTTCCTGACCAAAATGCTTAAAGGAAAATCCGTAGGCGAGATTAGAAAGCCGGCCGCGCAAATATGATTGATGATTTAGGCGCGAAAATAAAGACGAAGACGATTATTCACTTTTAATCTTGATTATACTCATCAATTACGATCTTAAAATTGGATGATAATGCAATATTTCATATCTTTATATCAATAAGAGTTGCAATTAATCTGTATATGAAAAAATGGTGAGTGTTTCGGTGAGTAAGAAATTAAGTCATTATAAAATATTGAATATCAGCGCAGTACAAGGAAAATACAAATCCCTCCGGCTCCACTGAAAGACCTTCGATGCGAAGGTCTTTTTTCGTAAAAGTGCATCTCCAGCGCTTTTAGAGGGTTTTTGAAAAAATTGTCTATCTGGTTTAATCAGCCTTTTTCAAGTTAAAAGGCTAACAAAAAGGCTACCATTTCATTTTTGAAAGGTGGTAGCCGCAGGGGCTTTGAAAGAATTAAAAACAGCCTTTTCAATGCTTAAACGAGGTTTTTAAAAAAAATCCATCAGATTCAATCAATCTTTTTAAGGTTGATTGAGCTTACTTGGAGGCTACCATTTTGATGCTGAAATTGGTAATAAGCCATTTTCGATAATTCAATTCAGCCGGGTTTTGAGAGCGAACGAAAACAAATCGTTCACTTAAAATCCAATTTCTATGAAAGTCAATGAAAAACTTTCCACTCTGGTGTTGCCAAAAAGCGCCAGGAAATCCAGGGCGAAGAAGTTACGGCAGAGTTTGAGCGCAACTGGATACCCACCAACCCGATACAAAGTTTCAAATATGGTTATGTCGATCCTGAACGGGATATCCTGAACGAGCACGAAATCATGACGCTTTATCATAAGCATTTTGAGATCAGGCGCCTGGAAGAAATCAAGGACGTTTAACTACTTTATAGTTCCTTCTCCATGGAGCTTTTGCTCTATGATCACTTGGCCCTTAAATCATCATTCATGGCTAATCATTTCGATCTGGGATAACTGACCTTGAAAAACAATATTTTAAGTCAATACTAAAATAACAACCTTGTTTCAACTATATAACATTTGTGGTCTTTAGTTATTATAGATCTGGCAATACCGCCAGCAATTCCACCACTTTTTGGATAAGTGCTTTATCTTCCGCCGAAAATTGTTCGGCGATGGCCAAAGCCAGCCATTCCTCCCGTTCCTCGCGGCTGTTTATCAGCCACTTTCTGCCTTTCTCCGTAATAAGGGCATAAGATTTTCTTTTGTCACCATCGGCGGTCTTACGGGATATATAAGCCAATTCTTCCAGTTTGTGCAGCACCTGGGATACGTATTGTGACGATAATCCCAATTGTGTGCAAAGTTCAGAGGGAAGCAACTGGTTGTCCAGTAAGAGCTGGATCACATTCAGCTCAGCTACAGACAACTGGTCGGCATTGCTGATCTGTTTCCGGAAGCGGCGGTTCAGCCGGGTCACCAGGTCGCGGATGCTGTGCGCTATGGCCTTGTCCAAAGAGGTTTCTGTTGTCGATGTTTTATCCATGATCTTGTAAAGTTAAGAAAGAATTAGCAAAGTTACTTTGATAATTAAAAATACCAAAGTAACTTTGTAAAGTAATTTACATAATATGGCTAATAAAAGAGATAAGGGGCTCGCCGGCTTCCTGGCGCCGCTGGTATTGGGCAATATGCTCAACCCGCTGAATTCAACGATGCTGGCTACCGCGGTGCTGACCATTGTACTGGCCTTTAAGCAGGCGCCGGGTGCGGGCGCGCTTTTAATTATACCGCTTTACTTTACATCAGCCATTGGCCAACCATTAATGGGGCGGCCTTGCGATGTGTTCAACCCCGCCAGGATCAATTTGTTCGGCTTCCTGCTGATACTTATGTCAGGCATTGTTGGCGTGTTCGCCCAAAGTTTTAGCAGGCTGATAGTGT
>JAATGT010000086.1 GCA_015654525.1 Bacteroidales bacterium | reverse complement strand
GTGCCTGAAAACAATAAGCTCCGGAGGAGCGACCTGTATCAAAAGCACGCAAACAACACAAAATTGGAATGCTTATTTGCGATAAACAGAATGCACCTACGGAACTTCAGCTATCTTGAATTAAAGGTAAACGGCAAACGCACAGACAGCTTGCATTACTATATCTCATAAAACAAACAAAAGTATACAATACACTGATATAACTCCGTAGGAGTATTCTGTTTGTAGAATATCAGCACCTGAAAACAATAAGCTCCGGAGGAGCGACCTGTATAACAAGCGCGTAAACGGCAAAAAATTGGAATGCTTATTTGCGATAAACAGAATGCTCCTACGGAGCTTCAGCTATCTTGAATTAAAGGTAAATGATGAAGATATAGAAAACTGGCGTTCTATATCTTTAAAAAAAGCAGAACACACAATACACAAATATAACTCCGTAGGAGTATTCTGTTTGTAGAATATCAGCACCTGAAAACAATAAGCTCCGGAGGAGCGACCTGTATCAAAAACACGCAAACAACACAAAATTGGAATGCTTATTTGCGATAACAGAATGCTCCTACGGAGCTTCAGCTATCTTGAATTAAAGGTAAATGATGAAGATATAGAAAACTGGCATTCTATATCTTTAAAAAAAGCAGAACACACAATACACAAATATAACTCCGTAGGAGTATTCTGTTTGTAGAATAAGAATAAGCGCACAAAAACAATAAGCTCCGGAGGAGCGACCTGTATAACAAGCGCGTAAACGGCAAAAATACGCAAATCAATGTAATCTGATCGAATAATTCAAGTCGTGCACCAATCCCCAACTCAAACCTCGCAAAGACTTCATGCTTTGTGGGGTTTATTGTTATTTATTAAGCTAAAGATAAATCGGGCAACGTAACCATATTCAAAAATTGACCTATCTTTGCCGCGAAAAAGCAGGAACAAAAGCTGCATTTAAAATTTTTATTCTGCATAAAAAGAAGAATGACCAGTAAGTATCATCTCAAAATATTCCTAGTCATAAGTTGCTGCATCGCAAGCCTGACAACAAAGGCACAGACAGATAGCTACCGCGAGTTCGAAAACATATACCTCAATACGGATGCTTCTGTGGTCAATTGTTTTATACAAGACAAGCAGGGTGCTGTGTGGATGGGCACCGACAAAGGACTATTCAGCTACAACGGCTATAGCGTACAACGGCATATCTTTCCATTTACCGACAACAACAACCCGTCCAATACCAAAATAAACTGCGGAATACTTTTAGATCAAAAACGTCTCTGCCTGGGATCAGACAATGGCATACTGATATACAACCTGGAAACCGATGCATTCGAAAAATCGGGGGTAAACTTCCCGTCCGATGTCCGCTCGCTGGTACTCAGCCATGACCAGCTGTGGATAGGCTCTCTGAATGGGTTGTACCTATACAATGTAAACACACATCAGCTTAACACCATACGATCGGATAAAGGATCGGGCATACCGCACCGAACCATCTATTCCCTGCTCAAATCGAAACAAAACAGTTTATTTGTAGGAACCTACAACGGCCTGTGCTACCTCAGCTCCGGGGCTAAACATTTTCAGACCATAGATCTTCCGGTGCAATCGTTCAAAAACAGTTTGCTGGTAAACTCACTACTCGAAGACCCCGCCCGTCGCTGCATCTGGGTAGGCACCGAGGGATACCTGTTTAAATACAGCCCACAAACAAAATCGGTAGAACGGGTAGCCGAATTTACCGGCAACTCCATCAAATCGCTGGCACTGGACCAAAACCAAAACCTGCTGCTGGGCACCGACAACGGACTGTACCTCTACAACAAAGAGCAACACCTGATCAAACACATTGTACATGACTCGCGCTATAGCAAATCATTAACCAATAATATTATCTGGAGCATATTTGTGGATCGCGAAAAAAATGCCTGGTTCGGTACCGATTACGGGGTGTCGCTGTTTAAATACAACAAAACCTATCGGTATACACCCATTTCGCAAATCACGGGAATAGGCGATGGCAATCAGCTACAAGCCATCTTCCGCGATTCGCGCCATAACTTCTGGTATGGTGGCACCAACGGACTGATATTCACTTCGCCCGACGGCAAAACCTGCATTTGGTACAAAATGGGCGACACGCGCTACCCCATCTCGCACAATCGGATTCGATGCATTTACGAAGACAAAGACCGGAATCTATGGGTGGCAACAGACGGCAGCATCAACCGCTACGACTACGGCAGAAAGCAGTTTATCCATTACAACATCATTGACAAAAGCCGGACGCGCAATGCCAACTGGGCTTACAAACTGTTCGAAGACGATCGCGGACGGCTGTGGATATCCACCTGCCTGGGAGGTATTTTTGTGGTCGACAAAGCCAAACTGATCAGTACCCAATCGGGATTTTACATAGCCGAACAAAACTTTTATAAGCAACCGAACAAATACGGTTTGTCCGACAATTTTATCAACAGCATCCTACCCGACCATCAGGGTAATGTGTGGGCATTGACCTATAATAATGGTATCAATAAAATAAATACCCAAACAGCCGTCATCACCCGCTTCCCCATGTTGTCGGCCGATGCAAGCTCGCCCAACGGAAATGCCAGCTGCCTGATTTGCGACAAAGAAGGTTTTGTATGGGTAGGTTCTGCCGGTGGATTAACCCGCATTGACCCACGGACGAACAAAGTACAAGCCATCAAATACGATGGATTTAAAGATTGCCGCGTCAACCTGCTGACCGAGGAAAACAATCACATCTGGATTACGACTTCCGACGGTACTTTTGTGCTGGATAAAAAAAGTCTGAGCATCCGTTCCGTCAGTTTGTCCAACAAAGCTTTCACATCCAGCTTTTACGACACCACCAATCATGAAATCTACCTGGGAGGCGTAGATGGTCTGGTGGTATTTTCGCCTTCCATCATCCGGCAAAAAAACACCAACCTACCACTTGCCCTCACGGCTCTGTATATCAACGACCGCCTCTTTCAGCCGGGACTGGACTACAAGGGAAACAGCATTCGTTATTCAAAGGAAATAACACTACCCCACAACCAGAACAATATAACGCTGGAATTTTCGGACTTTGCCTTTTCGCAAGGCGACGACAATAAATATGTGTACCAGCTGGAAGGCATCGACACCCAGTGGCGCACCGTAAAGCCAAATCCCAACCGAATATCCTATAATAATCTGGCACCGGGAAGCTACAAGCTAACTGTGGCGCGCCTAAACTCAGAAGCTAAAGTCACGCTATCGGGACTCGATTTTCAGCTCATTATTCGTCCACCGTGGTATTACAGTATCTGGGCTAAGATGTTCTACACACTGCTTATCCTCAGTCTGCTGATGTGGATCATCCGCTACTACCGCGAGAAACACCGCATCCGGATAGAAAGTATTGAAAAAGAAAAGTCGCTAGAACTCTCCAAACTAAAGATCGACTTTTTCACCAATGTGTCGCATGAGTTTAAAACACCTCTGAGCTTGATAATAGCTCCGGTAAGCAAGTTGATTCTGGAAGCTAAAAATCCGGCATTGAAAAAACAACTCAGCCTCGTTCAGCAAAATGCATTCAAACTAAACACCCTTATCCAACAGGTTATAGGCATCGAGCGTTTCGATGGATCCTCCTTCAACTCCGGTTTAATCCTTTCGCAGGTTGAGTTTATCGAATTTGCCCGCAGCATTTTCTCAGTATACGAAGAAGCATTGGCCGACAAAAACATCACGCCGGTTTTTACAAGCAAAACCGACAAAATATTGGTTAGTATTGACATTCTGAAAATGGAATCGGTATTAAATAACCTTATTTCCAATGCCGTCAAATTTTCGAAACCCAACGGAACGGTAACACTGGAAATAGACAACTCCGAACAAAACGAAAACCAACTGATTATACGCATTACCGATTCCGGCATTGGTATACCGTCCGAAGATTTACCTTTTGTTTTCGACCGCTTCTTCCAATCGCGAAAGACTGTGCACGACAAAGAAGGTAGTGGCATCGGATTGTATCTGGTAAAAAACTTTGTGGAACTGCATGGTGGAACCATCCGCATCACTTCCGAGGAAGATCGTGGCACAAGCGTTAGCGTGATTCTTCCGGTGATCGAAAATCAGGCACACCTCGCCCCTACTGAACTACCAACAAACGAAACTGCCGACGACGCAGTGTTGGAGAAAGATAAACCGCTTATTTTGATTGTGGAAGATAATGCGGAAATTTGCGACTTTATCTTCGAATCGCTGTCATCCACCTTCCGCTGTCTTGTAGCACACAATGGTAAAACCGGGCTGGACATGGCCGTGAAACAGACCCCCAATCTGATTATTGCCGATGTAATGATGCCGGTGATGAATGGCATGGACATGTGCAGGCAGATTAGGAAGAACAATGCTTTATCGCTTGTTCCCATCATTATGCTTACGGCCAAAGACGATAAGCTTACCGAAGAAGAAAGTCTGAAGCTGGGCGTGAATGCGTTTATGTCGAAACCTTTCGACACCAATATGCTTTTACTGCGCATCAAACAACTGATAGGAACCACCGAAAAACTGGAAGAAAAGATACGCCTGGAGACACTGAGCAGTCCCAAAGAGATTGAAGCCGAGTCGTGGGACGAAAAATGGTTGGCCAACATCACCAGAATCATTGAGGACAAAGTAGCCGACACCGATTTAAGTGTAAATGCCCTGAGTGAAAAATCGGGCATCAGCACCAAACAGATCTACCGGAAAATAAAACAACTCACCGGACTCACTCCGGTGGATTATATACGATCCATCCGCATGAAAAAAGCCGCCATGCTGCTGGCGCAAAAAAAATTCTCTGTGGCAGAGGTCATGTATCTGGTTGGTTTTTCCAATTACTCCTATTTTTCCAAATGCTTCCATGCCAAATACGGAAAAACCCCGAAGCAGTTTATGGAATAAGATCGAACGCTGAACACTATCTTTTCGAGGATTCACGGGCAACCGGAGTCCTCTGTTTTTGAATGCCGGATCATTTGCTTTTGTCAATATCCCCGTTATTACCATAACAAATATCGATAGATATTTGTCTTTTGTGGACTTTAAAAAAATTCACCACAAAAGTCACAAAAGGACCACAAAAGCAGATAAAGAAAATCTCAGCTACACTATTGCCTAAATATTCAAGGAAACAAAAGCTTAGTTTTTATTCCATAAAAACTCTTTTGTGACTTTTGTGGTTTTCTTTTGATTGAGTAAAATAAAGGATAATCGTTTTTACTTTATTGGACGAAATACATCGCTGGTCTCAGCCGCATGCGCCAATTACCTTTTCAGCATGTCCAATTAGATAAATTCACACCGAAACAAATAATATATTAATTACATGCAAGTTGTCTTATTAAAACAAGATTACAAAAACACCGGCATGTCTTTTTTGTTCTGCTCTTTGTCCTATTTGTGCTTCATTCCGGCACTTCTATTTATCTATATTTGTAATGTAGAAAGAGCAATTCGGTCAACCCTACTTACGGTAACCATTATTCTATTTGTACACCAAATAAAACACAATAAATATTATGAGAAAAAACACTTATTTAAGACTTCTGAGTCATTTTCGAATGGCAATAATGATGGTAGCAATGCTGTACGCTCCAACCATTGTCGGAGCAGTAGACCTCTCGACACAGCAGACCTCAAATCAAAAAAAGATTAGCGGTACAGTAAAAGACGAAACAGGAATGACCCTACCCGGTGTCAGCGTTTCGATACCCGGAACAAATGCTGCAAGTATTACCGATGTAGATGGAAAATATTCGATTGTACTTCCAGCCGGAAAAACAACACTTATATTCTCGTACATCGGTTACGAATCTCAAACGGTGCCTGTAGCGGCCAAAAACGTTATCAACCTACAATTAAAACCGGTTTCTACCAATATGGAGGAAGTGGTTGTCGTAGGTTATGGTACACGAAAAACTAAAGATTTAACTGGTAATATATCCTCCGTTAGTTCTAAGGACTTCCAAAAAGGGCCAAACACCAATGCTGAAGGTTTAATAGCCAGTAAAATTCCCGGAGTTCAGGTGTTACCATCCAGTGGAAAACCGGGAGCCGGAAGTTCATTCCTGATTCAGGGTGGTGCATCTTTATCAGCTAGCAACGACCCTTTGATCGTGATTGATAATGTACCGGTTGAAGGATGGAATGGCGGGCCAGGTATGCTTAGCCAACTAAACCCCAACGATATCGAAAACTTTACGGTATTAAAAGATGCATCTGCAACAGCTATTTATGGTTCAAGAGCTTCTAACGGTGTGATTCTTATTACTACTAAAAAAGGACACAAAGGAAAAATGCAGGTTGACTTCTCGACGAATGTAAGAGTTTCAACGTTACAAAAAGAGACCTCCGTACTATCGGGCGATCAATACCGTGCACTTGTGAGCCAGCTGGGTAGCAGCACTACAGCTCTGGGAACAGCCAGTACCGATTGGCAAAAAGAGATTTTTCAGACTGCATTGGCACAAGACTATAACTTAAGCATCAGTGGAGCCTACAAATCGCTTCCATATCGTATTTCAGGCAGCTACCTGGATCAGGATGGCATACTGAAGACTGGAAATTACAAAAGAGCTACGGTCTCTTTAAGTTTGAATCCAACTTATTTCAATAACCATCTGAAAGTAAACGTAAATGCAAAAGGGTCCTACGAAAACGAACGTATAGCAAACGAAAAAGCTATTTGGATTGCAACCTATTTTGATCCTACTCACCCGGTACATGTAGCCGATCAGACTTTTGGCGGATATTACCAGTATACCCAATACCAATCTAACCCGGCCCTTACTGTAATTAATCCAGTGAGTATGCTAGAACAAGTAGAAAACAGAAATAAAACATACAGAAGTGTAGGAAACATACAACTTGATTATAGTTTACACTTCCTGCCCGATTTACATATCAATGTAAATGCCGGATATGATGTGTCGAGAAAAACATATAACTATTCCACACCGGCCAATTATTTTGCAGACAATGTTGCCGGAG
>JAATGT010000360.1 GCA_015654525.1 Bacteroidales bacterium | reverse complement strand
AAATCCAGATTGGCTTTGAATACTTCTTCTTTTAATTTCTCTAACATAGTTTCTTTTTGTATTTTGTATAACAATATGTGTTAGTTTTACACTTAATAGATCAAAAAAATTTAAAGTGAGAAATGCATTCCCTGTTCAATGAGCTGGTCGTATTTCTCTTTGTTGAATTGATAATAAAACGCTCCTCTTTTCGACGAGCTTTTGTCTTTTTCGTCCAGTTTTTCCAGAATATCCATGGTCAACAGTTTTTTTCTGAAATTCCGCTTATCGATGGTTTCCTGATAGATGGATTCATATAAACTTTGCAGGGTAGGCAGTGTAAATTGTTCGCCCAGTAAATTAAACCCGATGGGTTTAATAGCTGCCTTCCGTTGTAAAATATTAATCGTGTCTCTCACCATTTTTTTATGGTCGAAAATCAAGTCAGGTAGCATGGTGATACGTGCCCATCGGGCGTCGTATTTTTTTGCCAGCAAGGTGTCAAACTGCTCAATATCCACCAGGGCATAATATGCCACCGAGATAACCCGGTCGGCCAAATCACGGTTAATCTCCCCATAGGCACCTACTTGTTCCATAAATATATCTTCTATGCCGGTAAATTCGCCTACTACCCGCTTGGCTGCCTCGTCGATGCTTTCGGGGGCATTCACAAACCCTCCCATGAGTGACAATCCTCCTTTCAGTGGCTCTATCTGGCGGCGGGTGATGAGTATATGCAATTCATTATCCCGAAACCCCATGATAATACAGTCAACTGCAACCAGAAAGCTGTCTTTATTTTCGTAAAAAGTAGATGTCATTCAAATGCTAATGGTCTAAGTAAATACTAAATTGTTTGTAAATAGTTTATAATGAAAGAAATATTGCCAATCGGGCATTCCGATTATTATCTATTTAAAACAAGTGTAAAGAAAACACTTGTTTTTGAGAAATCATACACCGAAAATTATGTTCTACAACACGAATTTGGTAAAATGCAAGGAAATGTCGTTCATTTTGGTATAAAAATGCTTAAAATGAATTTTGTTGCTGAAATGGAGGTTGAGAAAAGGTTGTTTTGAGCCGACGACTGTGACTGATAGTGTCTGTCCTGAGCCGGGAACAAAACAAAAGCTGATGGCCGGGCAGGAACTCTGAGATTTAATCATCTGCAAGAGTTGGCTAAGCAAGCAGCCTGAACAAACGGCGCTATCAGAGGCTGTATCAAAAGTGCTTTTTGAACGCAAAACCTGTAAATCAACTCAAATCTATTGAAATAAAAAGCGCACAATTATAGTTGACTTCAAAAGCCTTGTTTGCAAAAAAATGTGCCATTCGAATTATTTACGTGGTTATGATACAAACTATCAGCTTGTATTAAAAACAGTCATCCAATGACTTCAAGTCATTGGATGACTACTAGTACCTTCTCCAATGGTTGAAATGTTGGAAAAGCTTGAAGAGCAAAACCCGCAAATCAGCTCAAATCTATTGAAATAAAAAGCAAACAATTATATTCAACTTTAAAAGTATTATTTGCAAAAATTTGTGTTGTTTGGATTATTCGCATGTTAACGATACAAGCTCCCGGGCTAATCTCACCCCACTTTGAAACCAAGTATTTTTGCTATCATACAGGCCGAATAAATCGATTTTAGTTCCATTTTTTCCAATATATTACCGATATGGTAATTGCGGATGGTATTTTTGCTCAGGTTTATTCTTTTTGCAATGGTATGTATGTCAAATCCTTGTCCAAAGAAATAAAGAATATCCTGCTCTGTGTTGCTAAACGTAAGTCCTTTCAGCAGCAGCGAGTAAGGGTGAGTCTCGCTGTACCCGGGCAAAGGACGATTAAAAGCACGAAACAGAGGTAGATAGATATTTCCGACACGATCAGTCTTGATGCTTAGCAATACAGGCACTCCGCTTTCGTCGCTCAGCAACGGGTGTGCGTAATGTACGTAGCTATAATACCTGCCATCTTTTTCTAACTGATGACTCACCCAGGCACCTGTGAATGTTTTACGCGCATGAGTATCATGCGCCATCAGTTGTCGGTATAGCTCGTGGCGGGTGGAGTTACAAAAGTCGATGTCGTCGGGGTGCGTGAGCCTGTTCATCTGAAAGAAGTTTTCTTTCATGTCCGGATGAATGGTTGGACACTTGAGTAAATGATTGAAAGCCGATTTATGGACAATAAACTGTCGGTTAAGAAAATTAAAAATGCTGATACTACACTGACGTAAACCCGCCTCCGGATAATCTGCAAAGCAGTATTTATCCACTTCCATTTTTAGTGAGCTTGTCATCACACAGGGATGGCTTAAAAGCTTTTGATAAATTGCGTGTAAAGTCCACTGATTGCTTTCTGCTGTATTCATAATGTTCGCTTTAATGTCTGTAAAACGGACGGTTTCCGGTAAGGACCCAACATGACCGGTTTCAACTGTTGTTTTTTCCTGCAAATAATATACTAAATTTTTATTATTTATTGTATTTAAAATAATTTAACTAATTTAGACAAAAAACAGTGCATAATTACAGTTTGTTGGTGGTTTGCTTTTATTTATTTTGCTTCGTAAATGAAAACGATCACTGAAAGGGTATAGCAACAAACCAAAATTACCCGGTACGAAAACGGAAACATGACTTTCGACACGTGTAGCTGCAAGACAATAAACGATTGCTCCGAAAGGAAAAACAACTACCATTTTCGGGTTGCCGCAGGCTGTAAAAAGGACAAAGAAAATAATTTTCACTGCAGGGAAATTGATCTTCATGACGGGGAAAACGAGTTTCCTTGCAAGGAAAGTATATTTTCATGACAAGGAAAACGGGTATCGCAACAAGGAAAATGATTTTCAGGACAAGGAAAGCCGATTTCCTTGCAAGTGAAATGATTTTAATGACAAGTAAAACCAATTTAATGACAAGGAAAATCGTTTTCAGGACAAGGAAAACGATTTTCAGGACACGAAAAATTGTCGGCAGCATGATTAAACCTAAAATAACGAACACGAAAAATGGATACATGTATAAACCTTAAGTGTAAAGCCTATGAGAAAGGTATGAAATCAACAGGATGTTATAAAAACAGAAAGTTGTCCGAATAATAACTCGTAGCAGAATAGAATAAATGAATGCAACTATGCTGGGCTAATACAAGTCTACAATGCATGGCAAAATTTCGAAGAAATTTACCTGCACAGTGTTGGCACTTTTCATTCGTTTATATTCAGGCATTGAATTTTCGGACAGCTTCTATGAAGCGAATTAAATCCCCATTGGGCAACTAACTGATTTTTGTTGCCAAACCGACAAAGAGCTCTGGCTGCAGCTGTTGTTTGCCGGGGGGAATCTGGACAAAAACCCGGTTTTTAGTCTGGCCGTAAAGCAAATTACGCTATGTCGTAATTTGGATATAAAGTAAACAGTAATAAACTGCTAATAATTATTTACAATGAGTAAGTCATATTTAAGTGTTGATTTCTCCACAAATAGTTATACAGATCCAAAACTGAATGTAAAGGTTACTACCATCATTGATAGTCTGACCGGCAATGCTACTTACAAGACATTGGAAGCCGATGTAGTCATTCTCAAAACGAAGAATGACTTATTCGGTAGCTATTTGTCGAAAGTTGGTGACGGCAGCAAACTAACCACGGCTGAGAAAAATGTAGCTCGCGAAGACCTGGAAGATTATCTCCATGTCATTGGCAACAGGGTGCAGGATATCAGTGGTGGCGACGAGGTAAAAATACTTAGTTCGGGTTTTGATCTGAGAGCTAAACCTGCTCCTGTAGGCATGCTTCCAATGCCTACAGGTGTCACTGTAACACAGAGTCAACAAAGCGGTACGCTCAATATAAGCTGGGATGTGGTAAGTAACACCTACCTGTATCTAGTTCGTTACACAAGTGCTCCTTCCAGTTCCACAAGCATTTGGAATGAGGTGTCAACCGGAAAACACAAAACCACCCTTAGTGGTTTTAAACCGGGCGAGGCCATAGCCATTCAGGTGGCAGCGGCCGGTAGCGATCCGAATCTGGTGTGGAGTGCCGAAATTGTAGTGCATTGTATGTTCTGATCGCCTGCCGGTAAATACCTGCCATACTTCAAACGGATGCCGGCTACTTATGGAACATGAAAAAAAACAGTTGAAACCGCTGTCCCGTCCCGACTCATTCGTCGGGACGGATTTTTTTTTATCTTCCCGGCCCTAAAACCGGAGCTGATTCAACCCGGAGTTATGTGACATCCGGCTACTCTTTTACCCAAAGGTTGCAAAAAATACAGGACTGTACACTGTGAGGAAAAATGCAACAGCTTGTGGATGTCAACATCGGAAACGTACAACCCGCTCTATGGATGCCTGCACATAAGGTATCCCAAAAGGACACAAAACGCAAGCAACGCAAAAAGCACAACCAAATGTCGCTGAACAAAACCTGTTGAACCGGCACTTTCGGGCTTGTTCAGCATGACTTCAGTTTACAATAAGTTGTGCTTTTTACATTGCTAGCATCAGACCTGAGAAATCTCCGTCCTGGCAATGTTTTGGTTTCCGGTTATTTAATCGTCATACCTGTCGTGTCCGTACCTATGCTCTCTGTCGCGATCATGATGCCTGTCTTGATCTCCCTCCCAGTGTCTGTCGTCGCGGTAATCTCTTCTGTCCACATATCTCCGGTCAAAACTCCGATGATGTCTGATCCGGTACATCTCCATGTGTCTCTCGTTGTAGCGATAAGGGTAAGGTGAGTTTAGTGCCAGTTCTATTTTGGGGGCAGTTGCCAGGCTGATCATGGCAAATACATCCGGTAAACGAACGCTGGTGACCCACCGGCCTCTGTCCGGATAGATGTAAACATCCCGATGAGTATCATAATAGATATTTTGCTCCGGAAAATAGATATGACGCACATTGGCTCTGTATCCATGAGCCGGTGCCCAACGCGGAGGGTCGGCTTTCAGTGTTTCAACTGGTAGAGTTAAGCTGATAGTCAGTAGTGCAATAACAGCAACTACAAATGATTTCGTTTTCATAATTTGTATGTTTTAAAAATGGATAAACAGTATTTCTCGCAGGTCCTAATGCAAATACAATACCAGAACAATTTTTTATTGCAATATGCAGAAATAAATTTCAGTGATGAATTAATAGATAAATACTTCAGTGATTCATCCCAATTAAATAAAACACAATTCGGTTTTTCCTCTTTTTGTTTCTTCTAATTCCTCTGAGGCATATACAAAAAAACGGGAGCTTTCTTTTCAGAAAACTCCCGTTTTTGTATGCCGGATTGTTATATCAGAACTTGTAACGAACAGCCAACGCGATGCCATCGTATGCACCACCATAACTGTTTGGCAATACATACCAACTAGGACGGTAATCTAATGATAGTTGCAAGGGAATTTCAAAGTTATATTCAATTCCTACCTGACCTGCAATACCCAGTGCAAAACCTTTGTAGTCGCTGTTATGATCACCATTCCACGATCCGATTTGAGGACCAAGACCTGCATACCATTTAAAGCCCGGAGCCAGTTCATCCAGATTCCAAACCCATTGATAAATACCGGTTAAGCCAAAGCCCGAATAACCCTGATTGTTATCCCAACTGTTTAGTCCCAAAGTAAGTTCCAGTCTGTTGGTAGTGCTTAATGTTGATTGAAATGTAATTTCGCCACCATTACCAAAACGTAAACCAATAGCATTTTTCTCAGACTGCGCGCTTAATGTGCTCATCATACCCGCTACCAATGCGAGTGTAAAAATCATTTTTTTCATACTTTCTTTGTTTTTGTTTTTTTTTCCTAAGCTTTAGTTTTATTTATATTGATAACATCCGTTGAGATGTATTGTTTGTTTTCAGTAGTAAAATGCCCGGAATATATAATTTAGTACAACAACTCTTTAGTTATTGCAATTATTAAGCCATACTTTAATTTTAATGTAGATTTGTTTCTTCCAATAGTGGGTATCTGTAAAGAAAAAGCACTTACATATTCTGTAAGTGCTTTTATACTATATGGTTGTGTGGATTATTTAATGCTTAATTCATTAATCAGCCGTTGGGCCCCACCCACTTTGTCCATCACAAACAAAATGTAGCGAACATCCACACTGATGGTGCGTTGCAAGTCGGGTTCAAATACAATGTCGCCGCTCATGGCTTCCCAGTTTCCGTCGAATGCCAAACCGAGCAACTCACCTTTGGCATTGAAAATAGGACTACCCGAATTACCACCCGTAATATCCGTATTGCTCAGAAAAGCCACATGCATTTCGCCGGTTTTCCGATCGAGATATGCACCGTAATTCTGTTCCCTGATGGCTTTCTTTAGCTTGGGCGAAACATCAAACTCTTCGTCGCCGGCAATCTCTTTTTCCAGAATCCCTTTGGTGGTGGTGTAGTATTTATAACTTACTGCATCAGCCGGATTATAACCTCCTATTTTTCCAAAAGTCAATCGCATAGTAGAGTTTGCATCGGGGTACATCGGTTTCCCTTTTTCGGCAGCCATGGCTTTGATGCCACTTTCGTACACCCGTTCGGCATCTTTAATCTCTTCACTCAGTTTGGTATACTCATCACTTCGTATAGATCCCATTGTTTTCCGTACTTCCTGTGAAAAAACAAGAGCAGGGTCTTTAAATAAATCTACATTGTGACTTTTAATGGCTTTGGTGATTTTTTCCAGCGAAGTAAAATCCGATTTTTCGAATAAATACGTTGCATACCGGTTGTAATCGCCTTTAAATTTCTTTTGAATAACCGTGTATACTTCAGGCAGAGCATCAGCATCAACCGATTTTTTATAAATGTTCAGCATAGCCACCAGCGCAGCCTGATCAACAGCCGGATAATAATCTTTGTAAGCAGCCTTTAGCTCTGTTTGCAAGGAATCCGGGCTTATGTCCTTCTTTATCAATCTTTCCACCTGAGTAGCAATACGGGGCATCTCCACTCCACTAACCAACGATTCCGTCAGGTAACTCAATGCCTTGCTGTATGGATAAATTTTAACATAATCGTTAGCCAGCGTTTGTAACACGTTTTTGTACTTGGTTTTCCGGTCGGGGGTGCTGTTGGCCCATTCCGCAAATTCTTTTTCCTGGCTTTGTTTTTCGGCTATAATGCCCAACTTACCGATGGCTTTATTCATGCCTATGCTGTTCTTCCAATAATTGGAGCTGCGGGCAAACTTGCTGGCATACGCAATGTTGATGGCTTCGTCTACACGCATAAACGAGTGCCACACATCTTGCTTGGCACCGCGCACCTCGATGCGTGCCTGATTGGATGTTTTCATGCGGTTATTTACACCCCACGACGACAGATAGCGGTTGGTACTGCCCGGATTACCCATAATCATGGTATAATCGCCCGGCTGATAACCTTTGTTGGAAATGGTTGCAAAACGTTTGGGCGAGTAAGGCACATTGTCTTTGGAGTACTTGGCCGGCTTCCCGTCGGGTGAGCAATATACGCGGAATACCGAAAAATCGCCGGTATGGCGGGGCCACATCCAGTTGTCGGTGTCGCCACCAAATTTCCCGATAGAGATCGGCGGTGCATAAGCAAACCGAACGTCGGTAAATTCTTCGTACACGAATAAGTAAAACTCGTTGCCCGAATAAAATGAACGTACACGGGCTGTGTAATCAGTGCCTTTCTCTGCTTCTTTCCGAATAACTCCGGCAATGGAATCCTGTTTTTCGATACGGGCTTTGCCCAGCAAATTGTCGGGTAGTTGCGATATAACACGTTCGGTTACATCCTGTATTTTTACCAGAAACTTCACGGTCAGTCCCGGGGTGGGAATTTCATCGCTCAGCTTTTCGGCCGAAAAACCGTCTTTCAGGTAATTGTGTTGCACGGAACTGTGTTGCTGGATAGATTCAAATCCACAATGGTGATTGGTGAAGACCAGCCCTTGATTGGACACCATCACACCTGTACAGCCATTTCCGAATACGATAACAGCATCTTTCAGACTTACACTGTTATCGCTGTAAATGTCGGCAGCTGTCAGTGTCAACCCCATGCCGTTCATCTTCTGGATGTTTAGTTTCTGAATCAAAGGCAGCATCCACATACCTTCGTCGGCTTTTACTCCCAGAAAGGTGCTGAGCGCAAGTAACACAATGAATAGTTTTTTCATCTAAATAGAAATTGAATATTTAATTGTTGATATTAATTCTTGTTGGACAAAATGAAAATAAAAAACGATACTGCATAAATTAATGTCGGATCGATAGACTAAAATAAACAGAAAAAAGAAACTTTTCATCAACCTTAAATCCCGGATGGGGATAACCGAGTCCCGGTTCGCAAGCTATTTTACTGCTGAAAGGCTCGTATTCTTGTTTCGGTAGGGCATGCAAGGGCATTTGCCTGAAAGCTGATCTTTATATGCAATTCATCGGATATTAATATTGTACAAATGTATGAATTTTTTTTCGTTTTTTCAGATTTTATTCCTCTGGTATTTGGTAGGTCTGCGTGCTAAAAGTAAAAGAGACTGTCTTATGCAGGCAGTCTCTTTCACTTTTATATCTTGATCTTATCGGATTTATTTATACATTCTTTCACGAATGGCTTTAATATCTTCCGAAGTCACGTAATCATCATAATCCATTTGTTTGTCAATAATTCCTTTCGGAGTCAGTTCGATGATGCGGTTACAAACGGTTTGAATAAACTCGCGGTCATGCGAAGCCATCAGTACATTGCCTTTGAAATTCACCAGGGTGTTGTTGAAAGCCTGAATAGATTCCAGATCCAGGTGATTGGCCGGAGAGTCGAGTATCATTACATTGGCGTTGCGAAGCATCATGCGCGAAATCATACAACGCATTTTTTCACCTCCCGATAGTACACTTGCTTTTTTGTATATCTCTTCACCTGCGAATAACATCTTTCCCAGATAACCGCGGATAAAGGATTCGGTTGTATCGGTCGAGAACTGTCCCAGCCAATCTACCAGATTTAAATCGGTATTAAAAAATTCCGAATTGTCCAGCGGCAAATAAGCATTGGTAATCGTTATTCCCCAGTTGTAAGTCCCCTCATGTTCTTTATCGTGGTCGTTGATTATCTCAAAGAAAGCTGTCATGGCACGCGGATCACGCGACAGGAAAATGATTTTATCGTTTTTCTCTACATTGAAATTTACATCTTTGAAAAGAATCGTTCCGTCTTCGGCTGTTTTACCCAGCCCGGCAATTTCCAGCACCATATTTCCCGGATCACGATCGGGAGTGAATATGATTCCCGGATACTTACGCGTCGAAGGCTGAATTTCATCGATGTTCAACTTTTCAAGCATTTTTTTACGACTGGTAGCTTGTTTCGATTTAGCCACATTAGCACTAAACCGACGAATAAATTCTTCCAGTTCCTTTTTCTTTTCTTCGGCTTTTTTGTTCTGGTTCTGTTGCTGACGCAGTGCCAACTGACTCGATTCGTACCAGAAAGAGTAATTACCCGAGAACAATTGTACTTTTCCGAAGTCAATATCCACCGTGTGGGTACTTACTGCATCCAAAAAGTGACGGTCGTGCGAAACCACCAATACGGTGTTTTCATAATTAGCGAGGTAATTTTCCAACCACATCACAGTATCCACGTCCAGGTCGTTGGTCGGCTCATCGAGCAACAAGTTATCCGGTTTTCCGAACAGGGCACGTGCCAACAACACACGTACTTTTTCCATCCCGCTGAGTTCTTTCATCAGCTGGTAGTGTAAATCTTCTTTAATGCCCAGTCCGCTTAATAGCGAACCGGCTTCGCTTTCTGCATTCCAACCGTTTAGTTCTGAGAATTTATCTTCCAACTCCGAAGCCCGAATGCCATCAGCATCCGAAAAATCTTCTTTCAGGTAAATGGCATCTTTCTCGTCTTTAATCTGCCAAAGTACGGTATGTCCCATCATGACAGTGTCAAGCACGGTATATTCATCAAACTCAAAGTGATCTTGCTTTAATACCGAGAGTCGTTCGGCCGGACCAAACTGAATGTTTCCGCGTGTAGCATCGAGATCACCGCTGAGCATGCGTAGGAAGGTGGATTTTCCGGCACCGTTGGCTCCGATAATTCCATAACAATTGCCGGCAGTAAATTTCAAATTTACGTCAGAAAATAAAACCCGTTTGCCAAATTGAATGGCTAAATTAGATACAGTAATCATTTTAGTTGATTGAAGTAGTTGAACTGATTCTCATCAGTATGGTTGCATTAACTTGATACTATTTTAAAACAAAGAATAGAACCAATCTGTTTTACAGACTCGTTCTATTCTTGTAATTTATTTCAAAGTTGACTTTTTCAGAAATAATTATTCAATAATTCCCAGCGTACGGGCATCTCTTGAGATCTTATCAATAGACTCGTCAATCTGGTCGAAAGTATGTGTTGCCATCAGTGAATAGCGAATCAGTGAATCTTCCGAGCGTACTGCCGGAGAAACTACCGGATTCACAAATACACCGTCATCCATCAACATACGTGTCAGTTTGAATGTTTTTGTGTTATCACGTACATAAAGCGGAATGATCGGAGTTTCGGTAGGTCCGATTTCGAATCCTGCTTTTTGAAATCCTGCTTTGGCACGAGCGGTGTTTGCCCACAAAGCATCTTTACGCCATGTTTCGTCTGCCATTACATCCAATGCTGCCAATACACAACCGGTAGAAGCCGGAGTAATAGAAGCACTAAAAATTAATGTGCGCGAGTTGTGTTTCAGATAATTGATAATGTTATTGTCGGATGCTACGAATCCACCAATGGTTCCCAATGATTTACTGAATGTTCCCATGATTAAATCCACGTCTTTTGATGCACCGAAGTGTTCACAAATACCAGCTCCTGTTTTACCGAAGACACCTAATGAGTGAGCTTCATCTACGTAAACCGATGCATTGTATTTTTTCGAAAGCGCTACTATTTCAGGTAATTTAGCCACATCACCTTCCATGCTGAACACACCATCTACTACAATAAGTTTCAATTTATCAGGTTCGCATTTTTTGAGCATTCTTTCCAGATCATCCATGTCGTTGTGACGATATTTCAGTTGCTTGGAGTATGATAACCGTTTACCTTCCACAATGGAAGCGTGGTCGAATTCATCAAAAAGCAAATAGTCTTCACGACCTGTAATGCATGGTATAACTCCGGAATTGACAGTAAAGCCGGTTGCATACACCAAAGCAGCTTCTTTATGTACCAGTTTTGCCAGACGTTCTTCCAATTCAATATGAATATCCAATGTTCCATTTAAAAAACGAGAACCGGCACAACCTGTTCCGTATTTTTCAACGGCTTTAATAGCTCCTTCTTTGAGGCGGGGATGATTTGTTAACCCTAGATAGCTGTTTGAACCAAACATTAATACTCGTTTACCACCAATGGTTACAACTGTATCCTGATCAGATTCGATGGGACGAAAATAAGGATAAACGCCCATTGCTTTTGCTTGCTGGGGCGCATCATATTGTCCCAACACATCACTTAGTTGACTCATAGAATTTATATGTTTGTAAATAAAAACGGCTGCAAAGATACGAAAAATATTAGGAAAATAGTTACATCCTTTGCTGCCCCGCAGATTAATGGCTATTTTTGTAGCCAGTAATAAAACATTAATTATCACGTGAGCAAACAAATAGATTATAAATTATTGCCCGCCCTGGTAGCCCGGAAGGAGGCTGAATGGAAACGTTTTTTAATAAAAAATAAGAAGAAATTAGAAGGACTTGATCTCCATGTCCACTCTTTGCACTATGAGGTTACCGAACGAATCGATTGTCTGACATGTGCTAATTGTTGCCGGTCATTGGGACCGCGTATTACCGATAAAGATGTAGAACGTATGGCTAAGACCCTTAGAATGAAAGCCACTGATCTGATCTCAAAATATCTGCATATCGATGAGGACGGCGATATGGTTTTTCAGTCGATGCCGTGTCCGTTTTTGGGTGCCGATAATTATTGCGCTATTTATGAGTCACGCCCCAAAGCCTGCCGGGAATACCCGCATACCGATCGTAAACGATTTTATCAAATCTTTAACTTGTCTGTTAAGAATGCTTATACTTGTCCGATCGTGTACGAAGTACTTGATAATCTGACTAAATAATCATTTTTCTGCAAAGACAGACTTTTGCATAACTCCGTATTTGTCGAACGATTTCCCGACAGTGAAGAAAATACTCAGCGATATGCTCAATACGGTTGATGCTAAAATGGCAATCATGATGGCGATTTGATATTTGATGGCCACCAACGGCACCGAGCCACCCAGTATTTGTCCGGTCATCATGCCGGGGAGTGACACAATGCCCATTGTGGCCATGGAGGCAATGGTTGGATTCATGGCAGACACAAAACTTCTTTTGGCAAAGTCGCGCAAAGCCTCAAAACGGGTGGCACCCAGCGAAAGCTTATAGAAGTAAAGTTGTTCGTCTTTGCGAATGGATTTATAAAAGTCACCCAGCCCGACAATATTTGCACGTAAGGAATTGCCTAACACCATACCTCCAATAGCAATCATGTATTTAGCATCGAGAATAAAACTCAGCTTTGCGATAAAAAAATTAAAATAGAGCACAACAAAGAAGTTGGCCAGCACAAAGGAAAGCAACACGGGGCGAACAAAATGCCGGAGTTTTAGACCGGAGTTTTTGATAACAGAGAAAACAGCTACGGTTATCATGGTCAGAAACCAGATGGAATTCAACAGCCAGTTATTAAACCGGAAAACAAACTCCAGAAAGAAGCCAACCAACACCAGCTGCACTACCATTCGGAGAGTAGAAATCAATAATTTCTTAGCCAGACCCAGTTTTAAATACCAAATACCCAGCAACGGAACGAGCAGCAATATGCCGCACATCAGCATTGAAAAGATGGAAAGATCCTGAGCTCCATTCATAATCAGTCTAGTTTTAATGTTCGGGTTACGGCCTCTGTGGGCAGATAATTGTCGTGCGAAATGGAAAGTACGGTAAAAGCAGGATTGAGTAGGAAATAATCAAGCACCTTCGATTTTAGCGATTTGTCGAGAGCTGATGTGATTTCGTCGAGAAAAAAGATATTCCTTTTAAGCAATAAAGCGTTGATAATAGCCACCCGTTGTTTCTCACCACCCGAAAGCTCTTCGATGTTTTTCTGCAATAATGTGTCCGGCAATTCGAATGAATTCAGCAATTCTTCCAATTCAGATAACGAACTGTTTTTATATTCAACATTGGCTTTGAGTGAGAGGGTCTCATTGAAAAACGCTTGCAGGTTTCCACGCCCAATGTTCATATCCTGGCTCACGTAGGCCACCCGTCGACGTAAGTTCCAAACAGTGATTGCGGTGAGCAACTCGTTTTCGAAGTAAATCTTCCCGTTATCGGGTTGTTCGAAGCCCAATAATAAGCGAAATAAGGTGGTTTTACCAATGCCCGAACGACCCGAAATAATAATTTTCTCGCCTTCCAGTATGTCGAATGAAAAATCCTCCAGCACAAACTGGTCGGAGAACTGCTTGGTCAGATGCTCTAGTCTAAACATGGGACTAAGCCTGAAGTTTTTCAATATCTTCCCAGAAGCCAGGATATGATTTACTTACCACCTGTGGTTCTTCAATACTAAGTGGATTAATCAGTGCAGCCGGAGCAAAAGCCATAGCCATGCGGTGATCTTCGTAGGTAGCAATGCTCACGGGTTGAGCCGCGTCGCAACGGTTGCCGGTCCATGCCAGTTGACCTTCGGCCGGTTCGGTAAGCACAAAACCCAGTTTGCCCAGTTCGTTTATCAAAGCTGCTATTCTGTCGGTTTCTTTAATTTTCAGGGTTTGTAATCCGTCGAAATGAAAAGGAATACCTTTCATACAGCAGGTAACGGCAAATGTCTGAGCCAGGTCAGGTTGGTTTACAAAGTCGTATTTAAACTGCTCTACGTACTTTCCAGTGGCTTGCAATGACACACCTTCAGTCTGATACGTACTGCTTACGCCCAGTTGTTCGAAAAGCGCGGCTACTTTGCTGTCGCCCTGATAGCTGTTTTGGTTTAATCCGGTCAGGAAGATTTGCCCTTTGCCGGCTATGGCTAACACTTCGTACCAATACGAAGCTGCCGACCAGTCGGATTCCACCTTATACTGAATAGGCTTGTATGTTTGCGCCTTGATGTCGATTATATTGTTATTGAAATCAACAGCTACGCCGTATTCTCTCATCATATTCAGCGTCATATTAATATAGGGTACCGAAATGACATTGCCTTCGAGTATAATTTTTAAGCCATTTTGCATATAAGGCGCAATCATCATCAAAGCCGAGATATACTGACTGCTTACGCCGCCATTCAACCTAATTTCGCCACCGGTAAGAGCACTACCAAAAATACGCAGGGGCGGAAATCCCTCTTTCTCCACATATTCAATGCGTGCTCCGAGCGTAGTCAGTGCGTCGACCAGTAATTTTATCGGGCGTTGTTTCATGCGTTCGCTGCCGGTGATGACCCATTCGCCCACCGTTTTCGACAGAAAAGCAGTGAGGAAGCGCATGGCTGTGCCGGCTGCACCTATGTCGAAAGTGCGGTCGTTAGAGTCAAGTGCTTTTACGGTTACACGAGTATCGTCGCAGTCCGACAGGTTTTGAATGTCGTACGGACTATAAGCCAAAGCATTCAGAATTAATGCCCGGTTGCTGATACTTTTTGAAGCCGGAAGGGTTATTCGGAGGTCGATTGTTTGTGGCTGAATGTGCAGGTGTTTGCTAGTCATAATTTAAAATAGAAAATAGTTACAAGTTACGAGTTACAAGATTGAGGTTACGAGATATTAGTTCTGGGTTTCCAAATATTGTTTTCCCTAAGTTATTGAGAAATAAAATAGGTGCGTGCCATGAATCAGTTTATAAAAAACTCTATATTAACTGCTCCCAACCCCCTCCTGCCTTGCGGGATAAATGGTAGAAGCTATCGAAGTGCGATATGTGCGAAAAGAATCAACATTTTCACGCGGCAGAAGTCCCCTTTAGGGGATTTAGGGGCGGGTGAAAAATAAGATAAACTAATTTTGGGCATACACTTAGTACTTTTGAGAACACTTAATCTTACAAAAAGGAATACAAAAGTACATTATTTTTTACGGTTGAGCATATCCCGGCGGATTTTTACAGCCGGATGCCGGTCAAAAAGCCATATCTTTGTGATGAAAATAAATGTTTATGACAATATGAACAAAATACGTTTTTTGCTGGCTGTTTTTTTCTGCCTTTGTCTGTATACCGCAACAGCGCAGCAACTGAAAAAAGTTGCTCCCGGGCAGGTTGGACTTGATGCCACAAAATTGCAGCAAACCGACAATATCATCCAATCAGCTATTGATAAAAAAGAAATACCTGGTGCTGTGCTGGCTGTGGTACGCAGGGGTAAAATGGCTTACCTCAAAGCGTATGGCAACAAGCAGGTGTATCCTACCATAGAACCAATGGACGTGAACACGGTTTTCGACATGGCTTCGTGCACCAAGCCGATGGCAACCGCCATTTCTATGCTTATACTCACCGAAAGAGGGTTGGTACGACTGCAGGACAATGTAAACATGTATATCCCCGGATTTACATTTATGACTCGCGATATAGAGGTGCTGAATTTGATGACGCACACTTCCGGCTTACCTGCCTATGCTCCCGAAGAAGCACTCAAAAAGCGATACGGCTCACCCAACCCCGCCGGATTTATGGAATATATTGCTTCGTGCAGACGTGATTTTGAGCCGGGAACTAAAATGCAGTACAGCTGTCTGAATTATATAACACTGCAACATATTATTGAAAATGTTAGTACTAAAAGCCTGCGGGATTTTGCCAAAGAAAATATTTATGATGTGCTGGGCATGACTCATACCGACTTTAATCCCACGGGCGAAACACTGGAACGTTGTGCGCCGACTTCGAGACTGAAAGGCACCGAGGTGCTGAAAGGAGTGGTTCACGACCCGCTGGCACGTGAGCTGAACGGAGGCGTTTCGGGCAATGCGGGACTTTTTTCGGATGCGAATGATATTGCCATTCTCGTAGCGGCTTTGCAAAATGGCGGGGAATGGAATGGCAAGCGGATTTTACAGCCTCAAACTGTGAAGCTGATGCGCACCTTACCGGAGTCGTTAAAGGTTTTCGGACGCACTCCCGGTTGGGATATGTCATCGGTTTATGCCAGCTGCAAGGGCAGCCTGCTTAGTCCTGCCGCCTATTGCCACACCGGATACACGGGAACGTCCATTGTGATTGATCCGGACAACGACATAGCCATTATTCTGCTCACTAACCGCGTTCATCCAGTGGACAAAGGCAGTCTGGTAAAACTACGAAAAATGGTGGCTGATGCGGTGGCGGGTGCCATGATCAAGGGAAAGTAGGTACGAGTGCGTGGCCGGCAGTATGTAAGCTGTTAGAAATATTTAATGATATATTTCTAACGCAATAGAACACATAGAAATTATCGAAGAAAAAAGACTTAGTTCACATAGTAAAAGTATCTGACGATACTTTTGCCGCTCTGAAATTATCCCGATTTTCGGGATAATACTATGCGTGCTTAGTCTTATCTTTTATGTTCGAAACTATTGTGCACTATGTGGTAAAAAACATATCAATAATAATTGTCGCAGACTTAGTTGGTAGTCGGTTATCTGATTCTGGGCGTAAATAATAGATAGGTATTATTGTATTGTTGGATTAAACTCTGTGGAGTATTTGCGAAACAATCTACGACAGGTATAAGGCCATTCCGAAGTATGGCAATATTAAAGCCTTTTACATACCGGTTGTGCCGAAAAACTGCGGGAACATATTATTTGCAAATAATTTCTTCCCGCAGTTTTGTAACGCTAAATTCTTTTCACATAAGATTGCGCCGAAGAGTTGCGCGGCAATATTATTTGCAAATAATGTCTTGCTGCAGTTTTGTAACGCTAAAACGTTTCACATAAGATTGCGCCAAAGGGTTGCGCGGCAATATTATTTGTAAATAATGTCCTGCCGCAGTTTTGTAACACTAAAAGCAGTTTGCCTGAAGTAGGGCAGAACATATACAGGGTAATTTACGGCGCGCCGGAAACCTTGCTACAACTTTGTAACAACAAAAACGGCATGCCGGAAACCCTGCTGCAGTTTTGTAATGATAGAAACGGCGCACCGGAAAGCTTGCTGCAGTTTTGTAATGCAAAAACGGGACGCCGGAAAGCTTGCTGCAGTTTTGTAATGCAAAAACGGGACGCCGGAAAGCTTGCTGCAGTTTTGTAATGCTAAAACGGCGCACCGGAAACCTTGCTGCAGTTTTGTAATGGCAAAAAGGTGCGCCGGAAGCCTTGCCGCAGTTTTGTAACAACTAAAAAGGTAAGGATAAAGTACTGCCGAAATTTACCACCTGAGCCAATATTCAATATTTACAGTAAAAAGAAGCCTTGCTCTGGTATTTCTATTGAAAGATTTCTCCCCAAAAAAATACAAGATTGTTTGTCTGGTATTATTACTCAGCAAACAATCTTATATTTCGTAACTATCTTCTTGTAACACTACCAGTGTAAGACTACTTATACGGCCAGTTCGTAAATCTTACGCGCATCGTCGGCGTTCAGTTTTACAAAGTTGCCAAGGGTTGCAGCGCCGCTCGAAAATAATGTTTTTACCAGTGTTGGAATATCTTCGGCTTTTGCCCCAAGTCCGGAGAACCGCACCGGCATTCCTATTGAGATTAAGAACTGTTCTAATTTATAGATTCCCTGTAATGCTGTTTTTTCGGGTTGCTGAAAATCCATTTCGCAGCCCCATACCCGTACGGCCATCTGTGCAAAACGCATCACATCGTGGTTCATCACATATTTCATCCAGGCCGGAAACATCACTGCCAGACCGGCTCCATGTGCCACATCGTAGAAAGCCGAGAGTTCATGTTCCAGTCCATGTGTGGACCAGTCCTGCTCGCGCCCCACACCGCAAACATCGTTGTGAGCCACCATGCCAGCCCACATCAGGTTAGCGCGGGCATCATAATCGGCAGGATTGACCAAGGCTTTGGGAGCTTCTTTTATAATGGTTAGCAAAATGCCTTCACACAACCGGTCGGTAATTTCCACCTCCTGTGTGTTGGTAAAATAGCGCTCCATCACGTGTGCGATCATGTCGGTAGCACCACAGGCCGTTTGATATGCCGGCAAAGTACAGGTGAGTTCGGGGTTTAAAACCGAGAATACCGGACGAAGCGCATCGCCTCCGCAACCGCGTTTGAGCATGCCGTTTTCGTGCGTAATCACCGAATTGCCGGAACCTTCGCTGCCTGCCGCCGATATGGTGAGGATGGTAGCCACCGGCAATGCTTTCGTCATGGCTTTGCCTTGATAAAAATCCCAGAAATCACCGTCGTAAAGCGCGCCCAGCGCAATGGCTTTGGAGGAATCAATAACACTTCCGCCACCCACAGCTAAAACGAAATCGATTTTCTCACGTTTACATATTTCAATGCCTGTGTATACCAACCCGCTGCGAGGGTTGGGCATAACACCGCCCAGTTCGACAAACGAAATGTCTTCGGCTGTAAGCGATTGTTTCACTCTGTCCAACAAACCGCTTTTAATGACCGATCCGCCACCGAAATGGATTAATACTTTTGTTCCGCCAAACCGTTTTACCAGTTTTCCGGCTTCGTTTTCCCGCTCTTTGCCAAATACAAAAAGCGTAGGACTGTAAAAATTAAAATTGTTCATGTTTAAGTAATAAATGAATAGATAACAACTGAAGTCAGTTGTCAGGACTTTAATATCTCGATTAGTTGGTCTGCTATCGCCGCGCTTTTATCCAATCCTTTATTCATATCCTCAATAAAGGAATTTTCCTCAACTGTACCGCGTACCGCTTCAAAGTCCAGATGCACTTCTTCTTCGTTGCCATCCAGTCCAAATCCGGTTCGGGCCACAGCGTTGAATTCTTTTTTAGCATCGCGTATAATCAAATCGCTGAACGTTGCGGCTGCTTTCTTCCAGTTTTCAATGAGAGGTATCAGATCCTGTGCTTCTGTTTCAACCAACAGTTTACCGGTAAACTGCGGCAATAGGGCTTTAGTCCAGTTCCACGCATATTCGCCATAACCGAGCTGCAAAGCGTTTAGTTTTTCCTGAATGGATTCAAGCGAATACCCTTCATCGGTCACCTGAACCAGCATCTTGTCAATTTCCGATTTTGGAGCAATTAGCCCAACCATATCCACCCAGTCGCCGGTTCCTGCGGCGTTATCAGCCTGTTTTAAGTTCGATAAATCTGCTTTTGATTTTATATGGGCTGCTATTTTTTCACCGATAAACTGGTCGATAGCCATTTGGTATACCTCAATGCCTTTTTTTATCGATGAACGTTTGATTTTGCAGTTCTGGTACCACACGAAAGGCGTGTTGGCGCTTTCCAGCAGTTGTTTCAGTATCTCAATTCCTTTTAAAGCTTTTCCCAATGTGTAGGGCGACAGAAAGTCGAAGTTTATCGGATCCAGTTTTAGATCATCGGTGCGATTGTCGCGCTTCGGCCATTTCTGTACATCGCGTATTGTTCCGGCACTGTGCAGGTTTACGCCCGGCAACAGGTTACTTTCTCCGTTGTTTTCTATCAGGTACGAAAATGGCAGATCCGAAATATCCGGATTGCCTTTATGTCGACCCAGCACCACGGTAAATGCTCCTATTTTGGCAGGCCACATCATGTACGAGTCGCTGGATGTTTTCACTCCACGTTCGGTGATGCCCTGGTGTATAGGTCCCAGTTTATACATGTGGTTGCTAAAGTTGGTGCCACTTCCCGCATTCATAAACGAGTACAGAGCAGTAAGCATCAGAGTCGATTTATGATGTGTCACCGTGTAGGGTCCGGCAAACACCGAAGCCGCTTCGCCATGCAAGCCCTGGCAGTTGGCAAAAAAGAGCGAATCCATAGCCGAGAACTGTTTTCCGAGGATACAGCCCTGCCCTACAAAGCAATTCGAAACCAGTGCTGCTTCGGAAATAGTCGTTCCCGAGTTGATTATAAAATTAGTGCACTGTACGCCTTGTCCGATATGAACCGGAGCCTGTTCGTTGGAATTTATCGTACCGTTTTCAAGCCGTAAAGCTCCTTCTACCGTGGCAAAATCGCCTACCCGCATGTTTTTTAGTGTATCGCAGTTTACAATCCGTGCATTTTTACCTATTCGTCCTTTGTCCGATTTCTGAAGGTCGGCGTAAGTATTTATTTTGTGTGTAATAGCATCAATGGCCTTGCTGTTGTATTTATAAAAAGTAAGCATGTAGGCCAGTGGTGCCGAAAGCCAATCAAAAATCGGAATAGTGCGTCCGCCCGATTCAACCAGTACCGCCGCTTCCGTTCCGTTTCCAAAAGTAGATTCACCTTCGGTCAATAACAGATTTACGTTTTCGATATAAGCACCGTCGGCAATCTCGTAGTTGGCAATGTAGTTATTTATCTTGTCAATAAATACATCATTACCTATTGTACAATTGTGGAGTAAGCAATTACAAACTCCGGAATGTTTTCTCACACCACCTGGCAATTCAAATATTCTGTTGTAACTACCCAAAAAGACCTGACCCGAAAAGTGTACATTGTAAAAATAAGAAGGCGAAAAATTTTCTACAACCTGCACCTGTTTCCAGTCTTGAGCCGAACAGCCATACACAGTCAGCGTAGCTATCTCTTTATCCAGCAAAGGACGATAATTTGTCATATAGTAAGTAAGCAATAATATTTAATGATCTGTTTTCTGAAATTCTACCGAAAAATCTTGTTACTCGTAACTTGTAACTAATTACTCGTTATCAGATTCTATGTCCGCGTATCGCTGAAACAAAAAGTCATTGTACGGATACCGTTCCACATGAATGGCTTTGATTTTTTCGTACATCAGTTCTTTTAATTCGTCGATATTTTGTTTTTCTCGGGCCGAAATAAAAATACAGTTATCGTGCATCTTGCCCATCCAGGTCTTTTTCAGTTCTTCCAGACTCATATTTTCTCGTTTTACCGGCGATAAATCGTCAGCATCCTTCGGAGTATAGGTAAATGCATCAATTTTATTAAATATCAGAATCATCGGTTTCTCTTTCGGATCGATATCTTTCAGAGTCTGTTTCACAACATCCAGCTGCTCTTCAAAGTTGGGGTGTGACACATCCACAACGTGAATCAGCAAATCGGCTTCACGCACTTCGTCCAGCGTCGACTTGAATGACTGCACCAGGTGGTGAGGTAGCTTGCGGATAAACCCTACCGTGTCCGAAAGCAGAAACGGCAGATTTTCAATAATCACCTTTCGCACGGTAGTGTCCAGCGTTGCAAACAACTTGTTTTCTGCAAAGATATCGGACTTGCTGATCAGATTCATCAGGGTCGATTTACCGACATTGGTATAGCCCACCAGAGCCACCCGTACCATTTTGCCACGGTTCTTCCGTTGCGTGGTCATTTGCTTATCAATATCTTTCAGGTTTTGCTTTAATAGCGAAATCTTGGTCAGGATAATCCGTCGGTCGGTTTCGATCTGTGTTTCACCCGGTCCACGCATCCCGATACCACCCTGCTGACGTTCCAGGTGAGTCCATAAGCGGGTCAACCGTGGTAAGGTATATTGCAACTGTGCCAGTTCCACCTGTGTTTTAGCATTGGCAGTTTGAGCGCGTTTCGCAAAAATGTCGAGAATCAGACTGGTTCTGTCCAGAATCATCACCTTTAGTTCCGCTTCAATGTTGCGCAACTGTTTTGGCGACAATTCATCATCGAATATAACCACTCCGATTTCATGTTCGTCAACAAAGCTTTTTATTTCAATCAGTTTTCCCGGTCCTACATAAGTCTTCGGGTTAGGATAATCTACCCGCTGAAAGAATAGTTTCTCGGGCGAAGCTCCGGCTGTTTCTGCCAGGAAAGCTAATTCGTCCAGGTATTCCCGTGCTTTTTCCTCAGTTTGGGTTTGCGTGATCAGCCCTACTAAAACGGCTTTTTCTTCGTATATTTCTGTTTTCATTCTTTTTATTAGTTGCTATACAAATCGGTTGTTCGAAAGCTTCTTCCGGGTTTATCTGTAGAAATCATTTTGATTCTCAGACTCTAACTTATTGTCGATTTAAGAAGCAAATGTACTATTTATTTCTCAAATCTACATTTTATACTTCTCAAAAAATAAATATTAATCTGGAAATCAGATTGATTGTTTAAATTCATTTCTCGGTCAGCTACCTCTTTCTCCCTTTTTCTCCTTTTATTTCGTCTTGCAGAAATTCGTTTTTCTAACTTTCGGTTGGTAAAAATAGTGTATCTTTGAATGCTTTTTTGAAAATTAAAGTTTGGAATCCATCAGATCAGGATTTCAACAAATTAGACTTCATGACGAAAAGAGTTTTTATATCGTACATCCTTTTTGTACTTGCTTTGCCTGCTTTTTCTCAGGCGGGCTATGGAGTTTATCAATTTTTGAACTTACCTGCATCTTCCCGTCTGGCAGCGCTGGGCAGTGTAAACGTATCGTTGCATGATAACGATATAAATTTTGCCTTTGAAAATCCGGCTCTGCTAACTGCCGAAACAAATAATATGATCGGACTTAGTATGGCTAATTATTTGGCAGATATTAAGTTTGGAACAGCCATATTCGGCAAAACCATTGGATCTAAAAACTATTTTGCCGTTGGAGTTCAATATGTAGATTATGGAACGTTTCAGGAAACAACTGATTTGGATGTTTTTACCGGGCAGAGTTTTACGGCTAAAGACTTTTCTCTGAATATTGCTTATGCCCGACCTGTTACTAACCGAATCACCGTTGGTGCAACACTTAAACCAGTGTATTCTGCTTATGAAATCTACACAAGTTATGGTCTGGCAATGGACTTCGGTGTGAGTTATAATGATTCGGCCAATCTCTTTTCGGCCGGCCTGGTGTTGAAAAATGTCGGAACCCAGTTTAAAGGTTATTATTCCGATACTGATGGGCAACATTTTGAACCGCTTCCGTTTAATATTCAGATGGGTATTTCTAAGAAATTAAGTCATGCTCCGCTTCGTTTTTCGTTGACATTAAATAATCTTCAGAAATGGGATTTAAGTTATCAGTCAACCAATCAGGATGCAACTAATTCGAGCAGTACTACGAGCTCCACGAGTACAACCAAAGAAATAGGATTTGCCGATATGGCTCTTCGACATACAATTTTAGCAGTAGAATTTGTTCCGTCACGGAGTTTTTATCTGACAGCAGCTTATAACGATCGTCGGCAGCAGGAAATGAGTATGTCGGGTTTTAAAAGTATGGCCGGATTTTCATTTGGAGGCGGGATAAAGCTCTATAAATTTCATGTGGGATTCGGTATGACCCAATTTCAGGTAGGAAATTATGCCTACCAATTCTCAATTAGTACTTCGTTAAATGAATTTAGATTATGAAAAAAATAATTGTTGCCATTGATGGCTTTTCTTCCTGTGGAAAAAGTACCATGGCTAAAGAACTGGCTCGGGAAGCCGGATATGTTTATGTTGATACCGGAGCCATGTATCGGGCTGTTTCTCTGTTTTGTATTCAAAACGGATGGATGACAGATTCGGAAATTAATGCTAAAGAATTAGAAAAACATATTCACTCCATCCGCATAGAATTTAAAACAAATGCGGAAGGTGTCTCCGAAACTTATTTGAATGGTAAGAATGTTGAAAGTGAAATCCGGTCGTTGGAGGTTGCCAATGGGGCAAGTAGGGTTAGTACTCTGGGCTTTGTTCGCCGGGAGTTGGTTCGTCAACAGCAGTTTATGGGTGTTGAAAAAGGAATTGTAATGGATGGGCGTGATATCGGAACAGTTGTTTTTCCAATGGCCGAATTGAAAATATTCCTGACAGCTTCGCCCGAAATCAGAGCAAAGCGACGAATGGATGAAATGACCGCCAAGGGTGAAACGGTGAATTACGAAGACGTGTTAGCCAATGTCATTGAGCGCGATGATCGGGATCAGAACCGTACTGAGAGTCCGCTTCGAAAAGCAGATGATGCTGTAGTAATTGATAATTCTTCTTTGACCCGTGAAGAACAGCGTGGCATTTTACGAACTTTGTTTGCCGAAAGAACGTTATGATAATCTACTATTTCGAGTCCCATTTTTTACTATTTGAATAGAATAAGGGTATTTCCTATTTCTTGAATATGTAAAGTGAAGATAAGTGGAATGATGGTAGGTCTCTGGAAATTCAGGATGTTTATCCAGATAGTAACTAATTTTAAAGTAAACAATTATCATGCTGAATATTGAAATTGATAAAAAATCAGGATTTTGTTTCGGAGTTGTAAACGCAATTTCGAAAGCGGAAGAGGAGTTGGCAAAAGGAACTACGCTCTATTGTTTAGGAGACATTGTGCATAACGGTCAGGAAGTGGAACGCCTTACCAGGCTGGGGTTAATAACCATTGATCATGACCAGTTTGCTGAACTGAGAGATGCCCGTGTTTTGTTGCGTGCTCACGGCGAGCCGCCAAGCACTTATGAAACAGCCAAAAAGAATAATCTGACATTGATAGATGCTTCATGTCCTGTTGTTTTAAAATTACAGGCAAGAATTAAAAAAGCCTATGAAGCTGCACCTACAGATGATACGCAGATTGTAATATACGGTCACATTGGACATGCCGAAGTGAATGGCTTAGTTGGGCAAACTAATGAAAAAGCCATTGTTATTGAAAGTGAAGCCGATTTATATAAAATAGATTTAGCTAAACCAATTCAGTTGTTTTCACAAACAACTAAATCATTGGACGGTTTTAATCATTTAGTAACAACTTTGTCGAAAAGTATCGTAAAAAATGATAGTTTTGAATTCTACGATACAATCTGCCGTCAGGTTGCAAACAGAATGCCAAATATTACTACCTTTGCACAGCAAAATGACATCATTATTTTTGTTAGTGGAAAAAAGAGTTCAAACGGAAAGGTTTTGTACGAACATAGTAAAAAAATTAATTCCAATACATATCTCGTCTCTGAAGCTGACGAAGTGATTGGTCTAAACCTTGATTTGACGAAAAAAATAGGTATTTGTGGTGCAACTTCCACTCCGCGATGGTTAATGGAAGAAGTGTCCAAAAAGTTAAATGAACTTGCTATAAAACAATAGATAGGTACTAAATATAAGGAAAGTCGCTACTTTTGTGGCGCAAAATTTTTGAAGAAATGAAATACGAAATTAAATGCATCGGTGTATTAACCTCGGGAGGTGATGCACCCGGAATGAATGCCGCTGTTCGTTCGGTGACGCGTGCTGCTATTTTTAATGGTATTCGCGTGAAAGCTATTTACAGAGGTTACAGAGGGTTGATTACAAATGAAATTGAAGAATTTCAAACTCAAAACGTAAGTAATATTATTCAGCAGGGGGGAACTATTTTAAAAAGTGCCCGTTGTGCTGAGTTTCGGACTCCGGAAGGGCGAAAGCTGGCATACGATAATATGAAAGCTGCCGAAATAGATGCATTGGTAGTGATTGGTGGTGATGGTACTTTTACCGGAGCCCGTATTTTTGCTCAGGAGTATAATGTGCCAATTGTTGGTTTACCGGGAACTATTGATAACGATTTGTATGGAACCGATTCTACCATTGGTTACGATACGGCTTTGAATACCATTATTGAAGCAGTCGATAAAATTCGCGATACAGCCACTTCGCATGAACGTTTGTTTTTTATCGAAGTGATGGGTCGTGATGCAGGTTTTCTGGCTTTGAACAGTGCGTTGGCATCGGGTGCTGAAGCTGCAATTATTCCGGAACGCGAAACACAGGAAGACCAGTTGGAAGAACTGATTAAGAATGGTTTTCGTAAATCAAAAAACAGTAGCATTGTTATTGTTGCCGAAAGTGAAATTACCGGTGGAGCAACTGCTTTAGCGGAAATTATGCACAAAGAACATCCTGAATATGATGTTCGTGTAACAATTCTAGGACATATTCAGCGTGGTGGTTCACCGACAGCTTATGATCGTATCATTGCAAGTCGTATGGGTGTAGCTGCCATTGATGCTCTTTTGGATGAGCAGCGAAGCATTATGATTGGAATTGTGAATGACGAAATTGTAAATGTTCCTTTTACAAAGGCAATCAAAGACGATAAACCTGTAAATGAGACATTGTTAGGTGTACTTTCGATTTTGTCTATATAACAACTAACTTTCCCGTATTATACGAGTTATAAGTGTGACTAAGCTCATGTTTATAACTCGTATTTTTTAGCAGCCACTCTTATGACTCCAACTTCCATTCTTTTTGTTTGTTT
>JAATGT010000210.1 GCA_015654525.1 Bacteroidales bacterium | reverse complement strand
GTAGCCTCTCTTTTCAATGCCAAAAGAAATGGAACATCTTTCAAACAAGGCGTAGCAGACACATTCAGGCAGATAGGTTTTATAGGAACAGCAAAAGCCGTTTTTCAATTGTTCAAAGCAAAAAAGAAAAAACCCGCTAGTAAAGTCAAGCAATAAAAGTATTCGGCTAATCCAAGTCGTCGAAATCAGAAATACCAAACCTAAAAAATATCAGAAAACTCACTGATATTGCTATTTCATTATCAGTGAGTTCGAAAAGATTATGTAAAAACTTCTTTATGATTTTATCGGTTTGCAAACAAATTTGTAACCAATTTTTCCCATAAGCCATCAGCCTGGACCAAGAATATTTAAACCTTTGACAACCAGACGTACGTTTACCTATACTTGGCGGCCCTGCACCGATATAAATACAAGCCGTTCTTTATGAGCGGAACATTAAAACTCATTGAACTCAATTGCTTACTTCGCTGTAAATTAACTACTGACTTTCACAAATCGTGTTTGAGCAATCTTTTTATGACTCATTTTTTGTCCATCAGGAAGAAATTTTGACTCTAATCTTTGCCGCGAATATGCGATCGGGATCTCCAAAAAGAGCCAAACTTTCCATCATTGTCCCTATATTTGGTTTCACTTTATCGTTATATACCTTTTCTCCATTGAAATATACAGTTACCGGCAATAGAAAGTCGACCTTATCTAAGTAAATATTTATGAAACCTGATACACTGCCGATACGATTAAAAGATCTTATATGATAAACATTCCCTTTCTTCTCAATATAGAAATCCCTTATGCCTGTTTTGAGTAGTCCGTCCTGATCTTTTTCTACAGAATGAGACAATCCGTCAAGACGTATATAGCCAAATCCTTTTCGGTAGGTAAAACTGGTATCATCCTTTTTATCAAATACGGTATCATGTACAGCATAATACTGAAAGCTGACTGTATCAGGGTAAGGATTCCGGGTAAACTGTTTTAGCCATGGCGCAGTTTTATAGTAGTCTATTCCGTGGCCCCGGCCAGACTGTATATCAACCTCGTGAATGAATTGCCCCGAGTTGGATTTTGCTGCACTATCGAGATATTTCTTCCATTCGCGTGCGCCATCTACCCTGCCGTATGCAAAATCGTATTCCCCGACCGATATAATGAATGGCGTATTCCGCATATTCTCAATCGGGGCTTCATTGATATTTGAGGCCCCGGCCATAGGGCCTGCGGCTGCAAAATAATCTGCAAAAAATGGACCCATTCTGAAACTCCCGTAACCTCCCTCGGAGATACCTTCAATATATATTTTATTCGGATCGGCATCTCCGGATAAAACGGCAAGCTGCCAGGCCCTGATAAATTCAGCCTGTTCTCCACTATGATACCACCTTCCCCTTCTGTCATCTGCCATCCTTGGTATAAAATAAAGGCTCGGCGAATCCGCATATTTTTGCGAAAGATATTTGGCGGCAAGCCATTCTCTGTCATTCTCATCGGGCCCCCAAGGGGTAGCCGCATCCGGGAAAGTACCTCCGCCGTGTAAATTTATAAACATCGGATAGCCATCCTTTGGACGATTTCCTTTTTTCATTATTGTGAAAAGCGCCTTTTTGTCAGTAGGCAAATACCACAACAATGAGTCCTGAAGAGTATTTTCTTTGATACTCGGCCATGTTGCCAAACGCTTCATATTTGCTTTTTTCCACTCATTCCAAAGAGACAACCTGCGAACACCAATATCTTCTACGGAGATAATCTCTTTGTAATAAGCTTTATCCGGATTAACAAGATTCGCAGTGTCCAAAACAGAAGAGAAATAATTTACTATATTTTCATCTGCCGGCACCTTAGATGATACTTTAACAGGACTGCAGGAAAAATGAAGAAATATTACTAAAACCACAACAAGAAATATACATAAAATGTTTCGTGTTCTCATTTATACAATATTTTATTTAGGCAGGCAAATTCCGATATATATATGATTTATCAAAATACTACTGATTTACAATTACAACTTTTCACAATTTTCATTGAATTTTATAATTAAAAAGACTTTTTACGGCTAAATAAGTAATCCCAAGCACCCTTCAGCTTTTTAGTCAAGGCTGCAATTCACAAATGATATGGATAATCCCCGATCAACACTTCATACAATTCCCGTTTTCTCAAAATCTTCATTTAAATTCCTTCACTCTTTTTGTAACTTGCACCCCTTATGCAAGACTATTTAAAAGGACTGAACGAACAACAATACGAAGCCGCCACGCACATAAACGGACCTCTTATGATTGTAGCCGGAGCCGGCAGCGGTAAAACCAAAGTACTTACTACACGCATCGCTCATTTGATGGCAAACGGCGTAGATTCATTCAACATACTCGCACTTACATTTACCAACAAAGCCGCCGCGGAGATGAAGGAGCGTATCGAAAAAATGCTGGGCAACAACGAAGCGCGCAATTTGTATATTGGCACATTTCACAGCGTATTTGCACGCATTCTGCGCGGCGAGGCACATCGCCTGGGTTATCCCAACAGCTTTACCATTTACGAT
>JAATGT010000281.1 GCA_015654525.1 Bacteroidales bacterium | reverse complement strand
TCGGGTTTCGAAACTGGTGTGGCGGTCATGTCGCTCATTCGTGGCCGGAGTGATGACAGTCCTGCGAATCCAATTGGCAAAATTAGAAATACACGCAAGCTCCTTCTGACGGCGGCCCTCATTATGTCGCTGGGATTGTTGGGCTCATCAGTCGTTGTGAGTATGCTGATTCCCCCCGAAGACCTGACGACCGTGAGTAGCACGGGTGAGCCGCCAAAAGATGAAAACGGGCAGCCGCTTAGTTTGGTTTCAGTTTCCGAGATCGGAGGCTCAAAGCACACGCTTACGAACGAGAAAGGAGATTATAGTATTGCCGTTTCCGACGGCACAAAATTTTTACAGTTTTCCTATACGGGAAAGAAGGATCTTGTAAAGCCGATTGTTGCCGGGCAGGTCTTAAATGTTCAAATGGAGCCGACCGATTCCAAGTTGGGCGATGTGGTCGTAATTGGCTATGGAACGCAGAAAAGGGGAGAGGTAAATGGTGCGATAGCTTCTATTTCTGCAAAAGATATTGCTAATGTGCCGCAGGCGAGTGTGGATCAAATGATGCAGGGAAAGATTGCAGGCGTTACGATTACGCAGAATTCTGGTACGCCGGGTGCCGCCGTTTCAGTTCGAGTACGTGGCATTACTTCTTTTAGCGGAAGTGAGCCCCTATACGTAATTGACGGGGTTGCAATAGATGGGAATGCAAATAACGGACACCAGTTAACCAGCTCCGCTAGTCCGAGTGAGCAGGAGACCAGTCCGAGCGTGCTTACATCATTGAATCCGAATGATATTGAGTCGATAGATGTTTTAAAAGATGCCTCTGCAACAGCAATATATGGCAGTCGTGGTGCAAACGGTGTGGTTATTATCACAACCAAAAAAGGCAAAAACGGCAGTGCAAAAATTGATTATGATGGCTATTATGGGAAACAAACACAGGGGAAATTTTTAAAGATGATGGATCTGCCCCAGTATGCGGCATTTGAAAATTCACTTGCTGATGATTTCGGAACCGGACGACGCATAGAATTTGCGAATCCGAGTGTATTGGGGCCGGGTACCGATTGGCAGGATGCCATATTTAAGAATGCGCCCGAACAAAGCCATACGCTTGCCATATCGGGTGCGAAAAACGGAACAGATTTTTATATATCAGGAGGCTATTTTAACCAAGATGGTACCGTTTTGGCTTCTGGATTTAACCGTTATTCAATTCATGCTGCCGTTAATTCACAGGTAAATAATTGGTTCAAGGCAGGCTTAAGTATTTCAGCTAATAAAAGCAAACAGGAGATCGGCTTGGGTAATTCGTATGGTATCATTTATAACGCCTTGCTGCAAGCACCGGACGCTGCCGTATATAATGCAGATGGTTCTTTTGCAGGACCTGCGGTAGTCGACGGAAATATTGAAGGAGGCAGAAATCCTGTACAGCAAGCATTGAGCATTACCAATACTTTGATAAGAAGCAATATTCAGGGTAGCTTTTATGGAGACATTATATTTAATAGGGACTTTACCCTGCATTCAGAGATTGATGGTAATTTTGACTGGAGTGCCGCCAAGACATTTTACCCAACCTACTCTTATGGAGCTACAGGTTCAAGCGCTGCTTTCGTAAATACGCAGGCTGTTTTAAGTGAATATAATCCTAGCGATAATTATTGGAATTGGGTAGAGCATTTGAATTATAATCACACTTTTGCCAAAAAGCATGTGGTGTCAGCGATTGTAGGGCATGAGGTCTGGGAATCTACTTATGATGGTATTAACGCAAGTACGAAAGGGTTCACAGCCGGCAATACGATCCAGACATTGGGCTTGGGAACGCAGTCTACGAATATACTGGGAGAGCCTAAAGGAAGTCAGGTAATGGAATCGTGGTTAGCCCGTGTGATTTATACTTTTGATAATAAATACAGTATTACTGCTTCTGATCGAAGAGACCAATCGTCGAACTTTGCTCCGGGGCACCAAATCGGCTGGTTCCCGGGAGTAGCTGTTTCCTGGCGCTTATCCGAAGAACCATTTTTTGCAGGCTTAAAACATGTAGCCAATAATGTTAAAATAAGATTGGGTTATGGTACAACCGGTAATTCAAACACGGGAGGCGGATATAAATATGGCTCGGCAATTACTCCGGTAGTTACAGGCATTGGTACCGGCTTTAGCTTTAATAATTTCTCGAACCCTGATCTTAAATGGGAAACGGCTATTCAAAAAGATGCAGGTATCGATTTCAGCTTGTTGAACAGCCGAATTGATGTCAGTCTTGATTATTATGAAAAAACCTCAAAGAATTTTCTTTTCCAACAGCCTTTGCCCGCTTTTCTTGCAGGAGGAACTGCTGAATATTCAAACGCAGCTATTGTTCAGCCACCTTGGGTAAATGCGGGTAAAATTGAAAATAAGGGTATTGAATTCAGTATCACAACGCATAACATTGATAATAAGAATTTTCAATGGACAACGAATGTAATATTCTCACACTATAACAATAAAGTGCTTTCGCTAAATGGCTTCCCGGCATTGATAGGTAATGTATCTACCGGTTTCGGTCCTATTATTCCTGCGACTTATACACAGGTTGGTGGTCCAATCGGGGAGTTCTACGGCTACAAAGTGAAAGGTATTATCAGCACAACAGACCAATTGAAAAATCTGGCACAGCATCCGCAAAATGTAGTGGGCGTACCATCGGTTGTGAGCAGTGACAGAACTTTGAATAATGGCGTATGGTTGGGCGATATTGAGTATGACGGAGAAAATAATAATGGCAACTCGCCCAATACCCAATATGCATTGGGTAATCCCAATCCGGATTTTACCTATAGTGTTACCAATACATTTAATTATAAAAATTTTGAATTATCTATATTCCTCAACGGCTCGTATGGAGGTAAAATATTAAATGCCGTTAAATTCCAAACACAGGGTGAGTATCAATTATACCTAAACCAATTAGCTTCTACCGCAAATTTTTGGACACCTACAAATACAAATACGAATATTCCTGCACCGAGATCGGGCTTTGGTAATAACAACTTGGTAATGTCTGACAGATTTTTGGAAAGTGCTTCTTATTTACGGCTGCAAAATGTACGCATAGGCTATAATTTACCTTCAAAATGGGCTAATAAAATAAAAATGAATGCTTTGAAAGTGTATGTGAGTGGGCAAAATCTGTGCGTGTTTACCAAGTATAGCGGCTTAGATCCAGAAGTCGGTTCATTGAATCAAAACCCAACATTACAGAATATTGATTATGGCAGATATCCTACGCCCCGTGTAATCACTTTTGGTTTGAATGCTGAATTTTAATCATACTTATTAAAATAAAGAGATGAAAAAACATATTAAATATTTAGTCGGTGCTGGTGCATTAATTAGTATGGCAGCCGCCGGTTGTAAAAAAGATTTTTTTAACCGACCTCCGGAAGATGCATCTACGGTAGGCACTTACTATCAGACGGTTGATCAGGTGCAGTCAAGTACCAGTATCCTTTATGCGGCTCCATGGTTTGGCTATAATGGGAAAGCACTTTTAGCAATAGGCGACCTGCAAAGTGGT
>JAATGT010000115.1 GCA_015654525.1 Bacteroidales bacterium | reverse complement strand
GTTAGTAACTTAGGTACTGCATTGAGTGGCGTGATTAATGGTCTTAGTGTAAGTGGGGGAGATGGTCGTCCGGGGGATGCAGCATCGTTGACTATTCGTCAAGCTGGTGCTGCTACTGCATATTCGAGTTTTAGTAATTATGTTGCAGATCCGAGTCCTCTGTACGTAATTGATGATTATATAGCAGATGCGACAACTTTCAATAATTTGGATGTCAGTATGATAGAAAGTGTTACAGTCTTAAAAGATGCTGCTGCTGCTGTGTATGGCTCTCGATCCTCGCAAGGAGTTCTCTTAGTTAAGACTAAACGTGGCAAAGTTGGTGCTCCGAAGGTTTCATATAGTGGACAATTTGGTTTTACTGATCAAATATCTAAAACTAAAATGTTGAGTGCTTACGATTATGGCAAAATTTGGAATGGTGTGCGTGGAGCAACTCCTACCGATAATACTACCTTAGATAATAGGACAGATCTATTTCAAGCAGATGAATTGAACGCTATGAAAAACCTGAATTATGATTTGTTGAGCAAATATTGGAGTGCAGCTTACACTCAAAAGCACAGTTTAAATGTTACTGGCGGTTCTGAGAAAGCTACTTATTTTGCTGGTGTTTCTTACTTTAAGCAAGATGGTAATTTGAGTTCGCTTAATTACAATCGATGGAACTATCGTGCCGGAGTGGATGCCAAGATCAATAAATGGGTAAAAGCTTCTATGCAGATATCGGGAGACAATGGAGAAAAAACCACTGCTGCAAATAAAATAGGTGGCTCTAGTGGAGAGACAGACTACAATTATTTATTAACGCATCCGCGCTATATTCCAGATTATGTCAATGGTCTGCCTGTAATGACTTATGGTGTAACCAATACATTAGTTAATTCTATTCAGGAATACAACTACAAAGCTGTTCAGGACTTGGCTAATAGTAATAAAACTACATCGCAAAATATGAACATCAATTCTTCGGTGGAATATGATTTTGGATGGAGCAAATTATTGAAGGGCTTGAAATTGAAGGTAACTTATTCCAAGAACATGAGTTCAACTAAAACCAATACACTGGAAACTTATGTTACCGTCTATCAAATGTTAACTCGCGGTGGTAGTGGTAACCATCTTTATACCGGTGATGGATTGGATTTGTCTTCCAGTAACTTCTCTGCAGTTAACGCCGATAATGGTCATGCTGTTGAACGTACGACGAACACGAGTGATAACTATCAGCTCAATTTTTATGCTACTTATGCCCGCAAATTTGGGCTTCATGATGTCAGTGCTTTGTTTACTATCGAAAAAGCTGAAAGCGAAGCGGAAGATCTGGATGGTACTGTTCTTGATCCGTTGGCCTTTACGAATGGACAATCAACTTCTGCAACTGGCACGCAAACAACTGACTTTAGTCGTTCAGAATCGGGTATGTTGTCCTATGTAGGTCGTTTGAATTATGCGTATAACGACCGATATTTGGCAGAGTTCTTGGTTCGTACAGATGCGTCTACTAAATTTGCACCAGTAAATTATTGGGGAGTATTTCCATCTTTATCCTTGGGCTGGGTGACCTCTGAGGAATCATGGTTCAAAAACCATATTCATTGGATGGATTATTTCAAACTTCGCGGCTCTTTTGGCCTTTTGGGTAAAGATAATATCGCGGCTTGGGGATGGTTGCAAACTTATAGTATGGTTGCAAATAAAGGGGCTGTATTTGGAACCAGTACGTCCACTAATATGGGCGCTGCCATGCAGAGTAGCGCGGCACCAAATTATAATGCTCATTGGGATAAAAGTTATAAGTCAAACTTGGGTATTGATGCTCGCCTGTTACGCGATAGATTATCTGTAAATATAGATGCTTATTATGATATGAACCGCGATATTTTTATGCAACGAACCGGATCTACTGATTTTCCAACTACGGTTGGTACAAAACCAACTGCTGAGAATTTTGGTTCTATTGATACCTATGGTGTAGAATTATCAGTGGGATGGAAAGATAAAATAAGTAAAGATTTTAATTATTATGTAAAATTGAGTACCGGATATAGCGACAATAAAGTGTTGAAAATGTATTGGCCAAGCCTGATTACTATTGATGGTCAGCACCAAAATCAGCGTACTGACCTTGGAACATGGGGATTGGATTGTATGGGAATCTTTCGTACTTATCAACAAATCAACGAATATGTTGCTAAGTATCACATCACGAATTATCTAGGAATGTCAACAGACAAAATTCGTCCTGGAATGTTGATTTATCGTGACGTGCGTGGTGCACAAAATGCAGACGGTTCCTATCAGGCAGCGGATGGTATAATTAGTGCTACAACTGATATTGTCAGGATATCTAAACGTTCCAGTAATCCTTATGGTTTTACAACAAATTTCGGTGGGGAATGGAAAGGATTTTCATTTAGCGCACAACTTTCCGCTAACTGGGGAGGATATACCCTTATATCAAAAGCTGCCCGCACGGGTCTAAGCTCAATTTCTTCAAGTAGTACATATAATGACCTGCAATATACAAGTTTGCCTTCATTCTGGGCAAACAATATGTATGTTTACAGTGATGTGACAGATGCTTCGGGAAATGTGGTAGCTGTTCAGAATAGGGATGCTAAATATCCGAATTTGCAATATAGCGTAAATAGTTATAATTCTACGTTTTGGGCCGTAAGTAGTACGCGTGTTACTCTTCGTACTATGACGGTGGCCTACTCCTTACCAAAGGCTTTGGTGAAGAAATTGAATGTGGAAAGTTGCCGTCTCAATCTTACCGGTCAGAATTTGCTGAGTTTGTATAATCCGTACCCGGATAATTTCATAGATCCTATGTCGAGTTATGGGAGTTATCCCACATTGCGTACAATTACAATGGGAGTCAATGTTTCATTCTAAAAAGATAAAAAATGATGAACAAATTAAATAAATTGGGTGCTGTTGTTATTTTATTGACAATCACCGCTCTTTTCGCAGCATGCAGTGATCAGTTCCTGAAAGATAAGGAAAATTATGATGCATACGGTAGCGAAATTTATAATGATTACACAGGAGCTACAGAGAGGGTAAATGACCTGTATTATCTTATGTTACCTAGTTCCACTGCCAGTATAAGCTGGAATATGCCCAGTGCCGGTGTAGCTGACGATTATTCTAAATGTACTGAAGAGTATGGAGGATTATCTCAATATGTAGATCCATCAATAATCTTGGATAATACAAATGTACCTGATTATTTTTATTACCAAAATAAAAGTGTCAGTCCTTATGGTTATGTCCGTGAGTGTAATATGGTAATAGAAGGTATTAAAGGGGGAACTCTTCCTGATGATGAGAAAAAAATATTATTAGGACAGGCTTATTTTTTCCGTGCATGGCAATATTATATGTTGGTAAAAATGTATGGTGGAGTGCCAATTGTTGATCATGTACAAAACCCTATAATTGGTAGCAGTGGAGGTCTGAGTCTGGTAATTCCTCGTGCTACTTCGAAGGCGTGTATAGATTTTATCTGTAGTAATTTGGATAAAGCGGCCACCTATCTGCCCGCAAACTGGTCTTCAACTGCAGCCACTAATAATGGTCGTGTAACAGCAGGTGCAGCTTTAGCATTGCAAGGGCGTGCCCGTCTTCTCTATGCCAGCCCGCTTTTTAACCGTGCTGATGATCAAACTCGTTGGGAAACTGCCTATCAGTCTAATAAAGCTGCGATTGCAGAGTTGACAACAGGAGGATTTGGTTTGGCTAATCTATCTAATCCGGGTAAAAATGCTTCCGGTTGGGCAAAATTGTTTTCTGATTATACCAGTTCTGAAGCTGTGTTTGTGACCTTGTATAATACGGTGGAAACTTCACCCGGTACCAACTATGACAAAAATAACGGTTGGGAAAATTCGATCCGTCCATATAATGCAGGTGGTAGCGGTGGTAAGAAGGCGACTTCTCAGATGATAGACCTTTTCCCTATGGCTGATGGAAAAAAACCATCTACAACATCGTCTGTCTCTTCATTGTTGTCTTCATCTTCTTATGCTTATGATAACCAACGTTTCTTTGTGAATCGTGATCCACGTTTCTATCGTACGTTTGCTTTTCCGGGAGAACGATGGGCATTTAGTGGTGATCCTACTTCATTGGGTGCCAGTTCTTATCCATACATAGGTAGTAACTATGTACTTTGGAGCTATACTTGGTATGATGATGCAACAAAAAGGTCATCATCAGCCTATACGGGTTTTGCAGCTGATGGTTTGGGAGCCAATAACACCAGTGTCTTCGTTCGTAAACGTACAGATGACTATGATGTAAATAGTAGTCCTCTATATAGTTATAATATAACACTTGGTACAGGTAAGGCTTTTACTCTATCTGCAGCCCCTTACATGGAAATTCGTTATGCTGAAGTATTATTGAATTTTGCTGAAGCGGCTTGTGGTGCTAATCATCTTGATGAAGCTGTGACTGCTTTGCAACAAATTCGTCAGCGTGCGGGTTATACGAGTGCCAATAATTATGGATTAGATGTAGATCTGGGTACTAACCGTGCGAAACTGTTTGCTGCTATCTTGTATGAGCGCCAAATAGAATTAGCTTATGAAGGTAAGCGCTTTGATGATATGCGTAGGTGGATGCTTTGGGATGGTGGTGCCGGACAGGCAGCGTTGAATTCTAGTTGGGCATTAACAGGCTTTTCAGGTAATACATGCACATATTTGGGAGTGCCGGCATTTAATGGAACATATCGAAATGGTATTGAAATTCGTGTAGCGGATGGTCTTGGTTTATCTACTATAACTACTGTAACAGGTTTCACAAATGATCCGATAATTAAAAACAGCATTACACGTCCTACGGCTCTGAATTTGATGAGTGACTCAACAGTTCAGATAACAGGAAATACAATTGATAAATTGTATACTTTTTATGCTAACTATTTGTATCGGAAATCTTATACGGTAGATGCTTCAACTGTAACCTTCCAACCTAAATATTATTTCATAGGTCTGAAGAATAGCGCACAACAAATGAACGTTACATTAAAACAAACTATTGGTTGGGCAGATCTTGAAAATGGAGGTGCCAACGGAACTTATGATCCATTGGCTGAATAATAACCCAGTTTGAAGAACGGACTTTCATTCTTCAAATTCAGACAATCGGATAGAAATCTTTATCTGGTGTTATATTTTTCCCTCAAAATAGAAAATGGAGATTTCGGTTAACCACCGTAATCTCCATTTTTGCATTTGTGTACCTGATAAGTTTTGAGTACAATTGCAGATGATTTCCGTCTTTAATAATGAGTATTCTAAATACAACACATATCTAATTACAATTTATAAAATGAATAAAAAAACATTTCTCAAGGCTTTCGCCGTATTGCTCTTTTCGCCTGTTGCGTTGTATGCGCAATATCCGGATGTTCCTAAAGATTTAAAGGCTGCTGCCGATAAAATGATAGACAAAGAGAACAGATACGTTGATAGTGTTATGCTTGCTAATAAAGCTATTCTTAAAGCTGAAGCAGTTAAAGGTCGTCCATACATTCCATGGGCAGCTCGTCCTACCGATTTACCTCAGGCTAAGATTCCTGCATTTCCAGGTGCCGAAGGAGGTGGCGGATATTCGTTTGGTGGTCGTGGTGGTAAAGTAATTACTGTTACAAGTCTTGCTGATCGCGGTCCAGGAACATTGCGTGAAGCTTGCGAAGGAACAGTAGGTGCACGTATTATTGTGTTTAATGTGGCTGGTATTATTCATCTGAAAACCCCTATTATTATTGAAGCTCCTTACGTTACTATTGCCGGACAAACTGCTCCCGGAGATGGAGTTTGTGTGGCTGGAGAATCGTTTTGGGTGAATACGCATGACGTGGTTGTACGTCATATGCGTTTCCGTCGTGGTGAAACAAAAGTGGAACGTCGCGATGATTCTTTCGGAGGTAATCCGGTTGGAAATATTATGATAGACCACTGTTCATGCAGCTGGGGATTGGATGAGAATATTTCTTTCTATCGTCATATGTTTAATCCAGGTGCCGGAATCAAAGAAGAAAAACTTCCTACAGTGAATGTTACAATTCAGAATACTATCTCTGCTCAGGCGCTGGATACTTATAACCATGCTTTCGGTAGTACACTGGGTGGCGAAAACTGCTCGTTTATGCGTAATCTTTGGGCAAATAATGCTGGACGTAATCCATCTATCGGCTGGAACGGTATTTTCAACTTTGTAAATAATGTGGTGTACAACTGGGCTAACCGTTCGGTGGATGGTGGTGATTATACAGCTTTGTATAACATCATCAACAACTATTACAAACCGGGACCACTTACCCCCCAAAATGCACCTATCGGACATCGTATTTTGAAACCGGAATCAGGTCGTAGTAAACTTGGTTATTTAGTATACGGACGTGTATATTGTGATGGAAACATTGTAGATGGTAACGAAGCAGTGACTAAAGATAACTGGAATGGTGGTGTGCAGGTTGAAGAAATGGCAAATGCAGGTCAATATACTGACTCAATGCGTTGGAACGAACCTTTCCCAAAACCTGAATTCCCGATTATGAAAGCACAGGATGCTTATGAGTTTGTTACAACTAACGCTGGAGCTAATATTCCTAAGCGTGATATTGTTGACGAGCATATTTTGACTCAGGTGAGAACCGGAAAAGTATATTACAAAGAAGGACTTGATTCTGTCAATTTCTTCCAGTTCAAACATCGTCGTCTGGCTAAGGATTCATACAAACATGGTATTATCACTGATGTTCGTCAGGTAGGAGGTTATCCAGAATATAAAGGAAAAGCCTACAAAGACAGCGATGGTGACGGTATGCCTGATGCATGGGAGAAAGCTAACGGATTAGATCCGAAAGATCCTTCGGATGCACTTAAAGATTGCACAGGTGACGGCTACACTAATATAGAAAAGTACATCAATGGTATTGATACTAAAAAGAAAGTAGACTGGACTGATCCAAAAAATAACCATGATACTTTGGCCGAAAAAGGAAAATTGATGTAAAGAACCCCCGACCCCTAAGGGGTAGGGCAGTCTATTCAGGCGATATAATCTGAAACGAGTTCTTATTCTTAATAAGACTCGTTTCATTCGATCATTAAAAGCAATTATTATTGTATGAAATTAAGAACTAAAAATATAGTAAACAAAACTAGCTTACTTCCCCTTCAGGGGTTAGGCGTTCTTTTGTTTTTGACTTTGTTTGTCTCTTCGGTTAGTGCCGTGGAGCTGGACACAAAGAATCGCGACCCGAAATATGTGACGACTATTGTTGATCGTTCTAAGAAGGTGGTGGACAAACTGGAGCTTAAAAATGCTGAAGTAGCAACTAATGTAATCAATATTGTTGCTAACCGTTATTTTAAACTGAATGATATTTATGCCAAACGTGATAGTGATGTGGCTAAAATCAAGCGTTCGACTTTAAAGGGTCAGGCTAAGAATAGTGCCTTAACTGCTGCTCAGGATGCAAAGGAAGCTGCTTTGTATCGTTCTCATTTTGCTTTTTCTGCGGAACTATCGATGTTCCTTAATGAATCGCAGATTGAAGCTGTGAAAGATGGTATTACTTTTGGCGTGGTAAAAGTTACTTACGTTGCTACATTGGATATGATTCCAACTCTCAAGGAAGAAGAAAAAATGCAGATTCTTGCATGGCTTAAAGAAGCACGCGAATTTTCGATCGATGCGGAGAACTCAAATAAGAAGCATGAAGCATTTGGCAAGTATAAAGGGCGTATAAACAATTATCTTTCGACACGTGGCTATGATCTGGTCAAAGAACGTGAAGGTTGGTATGCGCGCATTAAAGCCCGTGATGAAGCTAAAAAGAAATAAGCGAGTATTTAAATAGTTTTTTTGCTTTTATAGAAATATTTATCGGCACTTCTGGAATAGGAGCGTTATATACGAAGTTTTTCTGTATCGGAATTACCTTATGAGTTTCTCCCAATCCGGTTTCGGGTTGTTCAGGAATTTTTCCACATAGGGTTTATGATATATTTTGTACAACTTAGTTGCCATTTTATAAAAGCTGTCCATCACTTCTGCATTAGCACCCCATTTGTCGAGCATCGGTTGCAGTCTATCGCTTTTATCACTTAGCAATATGTGCACCGAACAACTGACGCATTTCAGAAAAAATACCGATTCCAGATCGGTTAGTTTTACTTCTTGTTTGTCAATCTTCTCACACTTTATCCGTAACGAGTTATATCGCATCTCAGGCACTTCATCGAAAAATACTTTCCGGTTGTGGAATCTGTTATAAGCTGCGTTTTTATAAATAAGCTGGTCGATGACCGAAAAAGTGAGTATCATCAGGTATTGTGTTTCCCATCCGGGTCCAAAGCTTAGTCCATAGTGGTCCAATAGCTTTTTGTTTTCCATATCGAAAGGGGCACGGTCATATCTGAAGACACGGATTAGCTCGTTGCATATCGTTTCGAGAAAGTCATCGTCTACATTCGGATTGTCGGGGTCTAGGTCTTGCGGGAAGGGCAGATTGTTTTCTTCGCACAGGTCTTTAAGCCTATCGAAGGCGTAAAAAATACTCGTGTGAACGGGATAACGAAGGTTATCGAATGTAAAGACATCCGAAAAATCGGGAATATTTACTTTAAAGGAACAGCGTGTACTCTGAATGGCTATGCCCGGTAGCCGTATGGTAACGTCGCAAAAGAACAAGACATTGTTTCCGTCGGTTAAGTCGTAATCGAACGTGCAGGCAATCTCGAAATTTCTTGCTTCATCGTTTGGTTCCGGGTCTTCGTATATTTCCGGATCCGAATCTTCAGGAGTAAATGTCTGTTTCCACAGATCAAAAACCTCCAGATGTTCTATTGGTCTTGTGAATGGTTCCATAGATATGAAATGTTTATTATTTAGAAACGCATTATGTTATTTAGACAGCGCATGCGTTGTCTCTACAGAATTAAATTAATGCGATTAATCCGTTTACGATTAATGTCAGCACGCCATTCTTAAATTCGTCGATTTTTACCAATGCCAGGCCTGCTTGTTTGAGGGCATTCATCTGAATCAGTTCTTTTTTTGACATTACCAGAAATTCCAGATCGTCTTTGCTTAGCTTTCCTTCTATGACTTGTTGGCTCCAGTTCTGTATATCTGTTTTCAGCGTTTCTATCATGTTCAGTCCATCTGTTTTAGCCTGATCGGCATACTCTTTTACAGTGGAAACGGCCAACGAACCAATATTGTCTTTCAGGTTTTTCAGCAGTGATTCAAAATCAATAGTTGCCATACTAGTTTGTGTTTAATTGTTGTGGTATTTTTATTTTTCCACTTTCCAGACCGGCAATCTGGTCGAAAGCATCGCTTATAATTTTCTTTTCTTCGTTGACAAAGGTGACTCCCAATACCGACTTACCTTCCCAGCGTTTGAGGAATCCGCCTAACAAATGCCCGTCTGTATTGAGAAGCAGATCCCACATTTTGGCCGTAACCTCATTTTTCGGACGATTTCGTTCGTATTCATATACTTTTTGCAGATTAGTCTTTACTTCGGCCACATTTTTAGCGTGAATGCTGAAACTATCCGTAGCTTGTCCCATCAGATTTAATGCATCCACTTTCAGTGATGTAGTTTGTACGTAAGCATACTGGTCGAAAGTAGAGATGGAGCTACATCCGACAAACGAGAATAACAGTAGCAGGAGTGTCAGTTTGCGTACTATAGCACTTGTATGCATAGTCGTTAATTTTATATTCATGTTTTGTCTAATTTAATACTGTGTTTTGCTTCATATTGATTTTGTTTATCCGTCTTTCTAAAGTTGTACATATGGGAAAAAGGAAAAAGTTGTAAGTCTGATTTAGTGCATTTTTTCTACAAAATTTGCTATTTTTAATGACAAATCATCGAGTTGCTGGTATCTTCTTCTGTATAGAGCACGTTTATGTGTTTTTATTTCATTCATTTCTTTTCTGATCGGTGTTAGCGGTAACTTATACCAGCCTTCACTGTCTGGTTGTCCTCCAACTTCGTTCCATAGTGCGTCATAGTCGAAAGAAATAGCATGAAACCGTTGGATGTGTATTGCATGTTTCCGGCGATAAGCCTGTATAGTATCTCCGGCTCCGTATAATGCTGAAAATCCAAGCTGTCTTGCGAATTCCTGAACAACAAATATGATCAGTGCTTTTGGGCGCATCCCGTTCAACATCTTTTGTGTTATCTTCAATGTGGAGCTGTTTAGCAATGGGTTTCCCTGCACACAACCGATTCGGCAAACCCAGCATTCTGCTTGTAGTTCTTCGAATGCAAATGCTGCCGAAACCAAAACTCCTCCCATCTCTTTGCATTTAAAAGAAATGACCAGTTCTCCTTCCTTTCTGTATTTGTCATCGTACCCCAATGTGAATAATCCAGTAATAGATTCGGCTAGTGTGAATTCTATAAACTTCGTGCGTTTATTGTATAGTACCTGATTGAATATTTCTCCCTTATTTAGGATAAATTGATAGCTGTTACGAATTACTTTCACTCTTTGCTCTTTACATCTTGTCGACATATAAACTCTAAACGGTTTGATATAGATTCGGGGGCGATGTGTTATAATTTCGATAAAATCATCAGATTCCAGATAAGAGAACCATCGCGATGCAAATTGTAGGTGAATGAGTGTATAATAAAGGATTTTCCATTGTTGTTTTCGTTTACTTTGTTTACTTGCATCTACAAAGGCTACAGATACTAAATGGATAGCATTTTTAAAAATGATCTTGCTCACCTTATTTTTAATTTTAGGATATAATTAAATTAAACTACACTAAAGGTAACATTATATAAACTTTAAAAGATTATTTTTTATTTTTTTTTATGATCGAAAAGACAACGCATGCGTTGTCTTTTCTGTTTTTATCCTTTTACTATTTTTACTACCAAATCATACGGTATATCGCTGGATGGAGGGAGTGATGGTAAATGTTTGTGTTTAATAGCCAATTCTCTGAATTTTACCGTATAGATGCTGCCGGCATACTTTTAATTTTACCGGCTGTTTGTTTCACGATAGGTTTGGTGGTGCTGTCATTTAGTGTCAGTGTTACAGTAGCATTTGGTATACCTGCATTGCTGGAAGCATCTGTAAAATTGGCAATTAGTTGGATTACGTCTATTGGGAATATCTACTTTGCCAGTTTTGGAATAGCGGTTTTGTAGAGGGTTGCGTCGATAAGTAAGTTTTTTTGTTTCGATGTTTGATTCGTAGTCCTTCCAGTTTGGCAAGATAAAGCCCTTGTTTTCTTGCAATTTACTTGATCTTTGAAAATCTAACATGCAGTACATGTTCCTTTTTCTCAATGGCGTATTTCTTCAGCACGCCCGGCCCGCAACTGCTGTTTCCCAGACCCAAAACAGCACAATCCAGACTTAAAATAACTTCTTTACGTGGAATGAGGTTACATTGGTGTGCTTCATTTGCCAGATCATTAACGGCATAATGGATGGCAGAAGCCGAAAAACATTTTTCTACCGCTTCTACACAAACGCCTTGTCCTTTTTTATTGCTAAGCATTAAATACCGGATATCTTCCCGGTTTCCTGTTTCCTGAGGACGGGGATAATCAAAAGCCTGCTCAGTAACGGTGCTTTTCCAAAGCCCCACGGTTGTAGAGCTTTTCCGGTCGGGATAGTTTTCCCACGGCCCTTGTCCATACCAACTGTAATTTTCAAAATCAGGATTCAACGCCAGTGCAATGCCCAGTCGTGGCAATTCGGGCAAGGTTCCGGTGGGATTAAATCTACATTCCAGATCAACTTGTCCGTCGGAGTTTACGGTATAGCTCGTTTTTGTGCTTATTTTTCCATTTTTGTAGCGATTGGTTTTATAAACCTGAAGCACCAGGACTCCATCTTTTCGTATGAAATGGACAACTGAATCAACCGCCACCCTCGGAGAATCCAGTCCCTGCGTTTTCCAGTCTTTGGCAATCCAGCTTCCGAAACCTTTATCGTTATCGGTTGGTGCACGGAATGCCTGAATAACCGGTTGATTTTCGAATCCGGCAGAGTTGGCCAGTACTTCCGTCCCTTTGTAAACCAAGGATTTCATCGTTCCGGTTTTTGTATCCCAGGCAGCCGAGAATCCGCTTCCGGAAACAGTCAGACTATTATTCGCTTCACTGATTTTCAGTTTCCCCTTATTTGAAATTTCGGAGGATGCCAACGCAGCTTCATGAATGCAGAATTGTTCCCATGCCACTTCGTGTCCTGTTTTAGCCCAGACACAATCAGCTTTCAGCACAAAAGCAATTTTCAGACGAACATCAACC
>JAATGT010000077.1 GCA_015654525.1 Bacteroidales bacterium | reverse complement strand
TTTATTTTACATCAAAGCTACTGAAAACAAGCAATAATGATGAGTTTGGGGTTTAAATGTAATTTAATGCTCATTCATTCTTAAATCTTCTTATTTTAGATTGCCAGAATTAGTTTCTTTGTGCGTAGGAATAACTTGCTTGGTGCTTTCATAGGCATTAAAAACTATCTTAGCAATATATAACTTCGTGGTTACACCCTGCCGCATCACCTTAGAAATTACTTCGGGAATTTACAGTCAAGCCAAGAAGAATTCACGAACCTGAAGTGTCACTATGAAAAACTAGTATTTTGCTACTTTCATAGTCGCAATAACATCCGCTAATCCATCACTGCTAACCGTCAACTTTATATTTCCAATTTGGCGTGTACTTTTTATCACCACCATTGCACGGCCTTTCCATGCTTTACGACTATTACTCACGTATGTTTCCGGATCGTTCAACCGAGCATTGTCTACACCGGCTATCACTCCGGTACCCTCTACCTTAAAGTGAAGTTGATTTTCAGCATTCGGTTGCCGGTTGCCGTTGGCATCAGTCAGTTCAACCATCACAAAAGACAAATCCTGCCCATTCGCTTTTAATCTACGGCGGTCGGCTTTTAGAGTAATCTTAGTAGTTGCCCCGGCTGTTTTGAGAATTTTTGATTCTGTCTCCTTATTATCAACCACACCTACTGCTTTTAATGTTCCTTCAGCATAGGGCACAGCAAATACAGCTTTGAATTCCTGAGCTTTTGTAGTTGGCATCTCTCCCATCAGCTTATTGTTCAGATACAGTCTTACGCTTGGGTATTTCGAGTACACTTCCACATCCAGTTTTTTGCCTTCTTTTTCCGGATATGTCCAGCTCTCCCAAGTTGGCCATACCGACCACATGGTTTCCTTTATCGGACCATTATCCGGATTCGGTTCTTTTACTGCCAGGTAAAGTTTTTCTGTATCGTTCCAAAGAAGATTGCGATAATGCGAAATAGGTTTTCTTCCACCAAGCAAATCCACATCGCCACAATATCCACCGTGCCACGGGAAAAAATCATGCTCCCAATGTTCTCCTTTCAAATCATCAGGGTAACACCAGCGACCAATACCCGATTCACCGAGGTAATCGAGTGCTGTCCATACAAAGTCACCTATTACATAGTCCTGCGATTGAACTGCATTCCAGTTCTTAAATGCTTCACGGGGATAAGACTCTGTTTGCAAAATGATGCGTGAAGGTACCCGTTGGTGGTCTTTTTCAGCTTCATGCAACTGATAATTGTAGCCACATACATCGTGAGCTGCCATCAACGAATCGAATACTGCCCAGCCTTCGCCCCAGGTTGTCATAGCCGAAGTAACTGGACGTGTCGGGTCATTTTTGTGTGCACAAGCAGCTAATATCTTAGCTATTTCTACAGCTTCTAGTTTTGTACGTTCAATAACTTCATTACCTATACTCCACATGATAATGGCAGGATGATTTCTGTCACGCAGCAACATAGCTTCCATATCGCGTTGCCACCAAGCATTGAATAAGGTTGAATAATCGTGGGGATTTTTGCTTGCCTTCCATCCGTCAAAAGCTTCATCAATGACCATTAACCCCAGTCGGTCGCAGGCACCCAGAAAAGCCTCCGATGGAGGGTTATGTGAAGTACGTACAGCATTGAATCCGGCAGCTTTCAACAATTGAACGCGGCGTTCTTCAGCCCGGTCGTAAGCAGCTGCTCCGAGGCAACCGTTGTCGTGATGCACGCAGCCCCCGTTTAACTTCAAGGTTTTACCATTCAATTCAAAACCTTTTTCGACGCTAAATTTTATCGATCGAATACCAAATTTTTGTTGTGTAAGATCCAATACCTTGCTATATTGACGAATAGTAGTTGTAGCATGGTACAAAAATGGAGTCTCCGGCGCCCAAAGATGAGGATTATTCACAAGAATAGTCTGAATCACTTCCCTTTGAGAATTGGGTTGAAGCTCAAGCACTTGTTCATCATTCCCAACCTGTTTCGATTTTTTTCCAGTCAGAGTAGTATTCAAGTCAATGCGCTGCAACAGCGAGGTTTCGTTACTTAATATCGTTTTCACCTGAACGGTGGCTTTGTCGAAGTTAAGCTCGGGAGTAGTGATATAAGTTCCCCAATGTGCCACATGAATAGGATCGGTTACATTTAGCCATACATGACGATAAATGCCCGAGCCGCTGTACCAACGACAATTGATTTGTTGCGAATTATCCACCCGAACGGCAATCACATTTTCTTTTCCGAAATGGAGAAAAGGCGTCAAATCGTAATTGAAGGAGGTATAACCATACGGATGTACCCCTACCGACTTTCCATTGACAAACACTTCGGAATTCATATACACTCCTTCAAAATACACCGAAACGCGTTTTCCTGTCCAACATGCAGGCACGTTAAAGCTTTTTCGATACCAGCCTATTCCTGTCGGGAAGTAACCACCGGCTCCTTTTGTTGGATTACTAAGTTCTATTTTGCCCTCAATGCTCCAATCGTGTGGGAGGTCGAGTATACGCCAAGACGCGTCTTTATAATCAAGTTTGGAAAAAACAGCATTATCACTTAAATTAAATTTCCAGTTGTAGTCGAACAATTGCTTTCGTTGAACGGATGCATTTTTTTGAGCATTTCCAGAAATAAAAATTACGAACAAAGATATTGCAAGTGTAATTAATCTTAGAATTTGAGTCATTTTAAACAAAGTTTAATATACGATATTGGATTTTAGGTCGTTTGAACATTTTCGAGCTAAACAACGATCAACAATATATAATCTAGATTGAAATTATTGAAGGTCTGAAAACGAATATTCCTCTAATCTACTAAATAACAGATTAAAAAAATCTCATTATAAGCTCGATTACAATTTTACAGTCTTAGCTTTTCCACTGTATTTTATTGATTTATTGAATCTGGCAGCCGAATTTGCTCCAATTCCATTCTGTTCATCAACCACTACAATGTTGAAAGTTCTGTTTTTGAGCATTCCATTGAAACTTCCTTTACGGGCATCGATTGTCAAAGTCTTTGACTGATCATCCCATTTCATTAAGATCGTAGATTTCAAGCCTTTTTCGTAGTTATAATTATCATTTTCATCTTCATACAACGTGAATTCACCGTTTGCTCCGGAATAAATACGAATTTCCAGATCATCCCACTTAGTCTGTGCCGCATATTGCACTTTAGGACCAAAAGGTAAAATGCTGCCTGCTTTTATATACAATGGCATCACATCTATTGGTGCAGCTTTATCAACAGTTTGCCCTCCCTGCAGTTTCTCACCTGTCCAGAAATCGAACCAGTCTGTTCCTTTTGGCAAGTACACTTGTCTTGATTTTGCCTGGCTGAAATTTTCAATGGTTTTGCCGGCAACTTTAGTTACATACATTGGGGCAAACACAGGAGCAACCAAAACAGAGCGGCCAAACATATATTCATCGTTCAGGTCCTGTATTTTTTTATCAGATGCGAAATCAAGAATCAAGGAACGCATAAAGCTGCCTGAATTAGCAGTCACATTCCATGCAGAGGAATATATATAAGGCATAAACCGGTAACGAAGATTAATGAATTTCTCAATGGCATCAAACGACCAATCGCCACGTTTTCCGAACTGATAGATTTCGCGCGGGGCATCAGTTCCATGCGAGCGCATCATCGGGGTAAATGTTCCGAACTGTAACCAGCGAACGTACAACTCGTGATAAGTTTTTTCTTTCAATGCATTTGCCCCACCCTGTTCCCATAAAAAGAAACCACCTATGTCGGCATTCCAATACGGAATTCCGCTCAAACTAAAATTCAAAGCGGCTGGAATTTGCTTTTGCAAAGTAGCCCAACTGGAAACAATGTCACCCGACCAGGAGTTAGCTGCAAAACGCTGTTGTCCGGCAAATGCCGAGCGTGTAAGAATACACACTCTTTTTTCAGAAGTAGTAGCACGTTGATGTTCGTAAACACCTTTAATATGTTGCAATGGAAATACATTTACCACCGAACGGTACGAACCAAGGTAAGTGGGTTGGTCAAAATCCGCATCTTTCACATTGATATGGTCCGGTTCCGAAGAATCCAACCACCAGGCATCAGTATTGAAAGAGAAAACACCTTTGTTGAGGTAATCCCAATAAATGTCACGGGCAACCGGATTGTACACATCATACGGTTTCGTTCCTGATTTTGGAGGCCAGGTGTCAAAGTCAATCATCATTTTCTTTGCCATCAGTTCTTTGTACTGGTTGGTTAGCGGCCCGAAACCCGGCCAGGCTACTATCATCAAATGAGCTTTCAGGTCATGAATTTTATCTACCATCGTTTTAGGATCCGAATAAGTTGTTTTGTCAAAACTCATGGCATTCCACATGCTATCTTTTCCCCAGTATTGCCAATCCTGAACAATGCCATCCAGTGGCACTTTCAGGCTACGGTATTTTTCAACAACAGATACAATTTCATCCTGGTTTTTATACCGTTCCTTTGATTGAATATAACCATATGCCCACAAAGGCAACATAGGCGATTGACCGGTTAAGTCGCGCATTTGTGCAATAACTCCATCGCCATTTCCCCCGTACATAAAATAGTAATCGGAGTTATCGCCAAGAGATTCGAATGAAGTTTCCTGAAGGTTATCAGTAAAAGTCGTTGAAGCATAATTGTCCCAGAAAACACCATATCCTTTAATTGATTGTATAAATGGGATACATATTTTCGTATTCCCGTTTTTCAACTCAACTCTTTGACCACGTTGATTTAGCTTCCCGTTTTGTTGTTGACCCAATCCATAAATAGCTTCATCTTTATCCAACATAAATGCCTGGCGAACAGTAAATGATTTTTTCCTTCCGTCGAGGGTGGGTGTAAACTGTATACCGTAATCTTTTTCAGTAAACAAAGGATTGCCTTTCAGATCCGAAAATGCAACTTTTCCTGTAGTAACATTATAAGACACCTTTATTGAATTACTACTGATGCTAACATTGTTCCCATCGTCAGCAATTTTCAAATCGGTGTTTTCCGGTGTTTTAATAACCGAAAGACTTGTTTTTGCAGTCGGCACTCCTTCGGGAGCTTTCAACACGCGAACAATAGTTGGGCTGTAAAACTGAATTTCAACCGTCATAGATTGAGTCGCAGATTTGAGACCCAAACCGGTTTTTTGATAGGATTCTGCAATTAGTTGTGCAGAAAGAAACAAACAACACAGAAGAATAAAAGACTGGATTTTTTTCATGAATTTGAATTGTAATGATTATTGATTTAAAGTTAGCGTGCGCAACAAAAAAAACGATGCCATTTTTATTTGTCAAAGATATAAATAATTATTAATGACAAAGGTGGATAAGAATTGCAAAAAGGAGGATAACACATATATAGTAAAAAATAAGACTATCTATTTTCAAAAACAACGCGACATGCATTATCAATTCAATCGACAGCCTAATACCATGCAGTTCGAGAATCTGATCAAGTGCAATTTAGATAGATTATTTACAAAACAATCAGAACATTAAATAGACAGAACATCTAAATAATTTCACACCGAGCATGTTTCAGTAATTCTTGAAACTCCGAAGGAGCCACACCATATTCAAGTTTAAAGCAACGACTAAAATACTTCGGATCGCTAAAACCGACTTCATAAGCAACTTCCGATATTTTATATCCTTTTTTTGACAGTAATTTTTCTGCTTTCCTAATCTTCACATTCTGTCTGAACTGGCAGGGTGACAAACCGGTTAGCAATTTAATTTTACGATTTAGTGTCGATTTAGAAACATTCATTTCACGAGCAAATTGGTTAAATGAGAAATCTTCATCCGAGATCTTCATCTCCAGTTTTGCAATCGCTTTTTCTAAGAAAAATTCATCGTAACTATTATTATCACCTTTAATAGAGGCTTGTTTAATTGATTTTCGGTATTCTGTCGGTGAAAACCCCAGTTCATTCTTGAAACACTTACTAAAATATTTAGGATCATTAAACCCCGTTTTATAAGCAACTTCTGAAATATTCAGAAAGTTACTCAATAGCAGTTGTTGTGAAGCTTTTATTCTTAAATAATGAATTAGTTTGCAAGGAGTTAACTTGATATATTTATTAATCTTCTTGTATAAAGTCGATTTGGAAATATTCATTCCCATTGCAAGCTGTTTAAGATCAAAAGTACTATCCTCTATTCTATTCTGTATAACGTTATTTATTCTATCTACAAAATCTTTTTCTTCATATTTACGATTAGAAACAGCCGGTTTATAATTAATTACATCTGATAATTCCAACAAAACCAATTTATTTCTCTCCTGATTTTCCCTGATAGGTTTGGAATCCGAATTTATTATTGATCTGTTGTTAGTTTCCTGAAAATCATATATGCTATTCAATATCATTTGATCATTACTCTATAGAATTAAACAATGCAGTATAGCCAACCGGATATTTTTTAATGCGAATGAAAAAAATGAATGGGCTAAATTGTGGCAATATGCTAAAATAGTCTATCCTGTTTCATTAAATGAAGAGGAATAGACCAAACTTAATACGCTCTGTATTTCAAAACTTTAAAAAAGTTGTTTGCGTTGTATCGAAGCGTAACGTTACGTCGAAGTGCAGCACAACGTTACGCTGCACCTCGACGCAAATCGCTATAAAACTACAAGCAGTTTTTCATATTCAATCTGACGAACTTCCTTCTGATTTTCAATTGCAACTTTCTAGAAAATAATCTGTACCCCGTCATCCGTTTCCAGCCAGTAGGGAAGATATTTTGCAAATAATACTAATAACCAGTATTCTGTTTAAGTTTGGCATTCGACTCTAGAATTGTAAGAGGTATTGGATACAATGCTGTATGATTATCGCTTAATGCCGAGTGGGATAACCATGATTTTGTTGTAAATGCACCAAAACGAATCATATCTTGTCTACGTCTACCCTCCTGATTAAATTCCCAGCCCAATTCATCTAAAAATCTACCATAAGTAATATCAGAACCGCCTTCATCGGTTGTAGTCACATCGCGTAAACCATAGTTATAACTACTTCCTTTTTGAAGATCAGTTCCGGTAACAATAGCTTTTGCTGGGTCTGATTTAAATGCTCTAGCTCTAACTTGCGATACAATGACTGCAGCATCATCGGCATG
>JAATGT010000163.1 GCA_015654525.1 Bacteroidales bacterium | reverse complement strand
GTTGAACCAAAATTGAATTCACTTTTAAAAGTGTTGTCAAAAAAGATTCCGTACCCAAAATTACTCATAAAAAACGGGATGCTCTTGTATAAAGGATCTTCGTCGGTTGCATAACAAGGTTTGTCGCTATTCCACATGTTGAAAGCTTTTCCCCGACGATCCAGCCCACCACTTTTTTCTCCCAATCCAAAGAAATGTTCATTGGAACGGAGTGTTTTATAAGTTGTCTGCTTCAAAGAGTCTTTCAAATATCCTTTTCCCTGAAAATCTTCAAGTAAGAGTTTTTGATATTTATCGAAAAAGCGAATTTGGAACGGATTTTTATTGATGCGGATAATTAATTCGCTTGTGAATATCTCATAACTGCCGGCTTGTTCGGAAACAGATAAAATACCTTTATTATCAATATCTTCATTCACAACTGCAAATGAAGGATTGTTGCGTTGAAAGTCACCTTGCTCATACCAGAGTTTTATAATTCCTGGGCTGCATAATTTGAGTAGCAGATTCACCCTGTTCTCGCAATGGAAAATTACCTGTGCGCCTGATGTTTCATAGCTAAGACATTTTCCGGCAGTAAGTTGACTTGCTGCAAAAGTATGACTGAAAATCGACCCCAATGACAATAACAGTATTGTCAGAAAAAAATATCGTTGTTTCATTGAATGAATTTTGTTTTTTAATTTAATACTCGACTACTACCATATCCCAGTATTGAAGTTCCGGTAGGATGAAATAGACTTTGTTTCCGATTTGAGTAAAGTTTAATGATCGCGAAGCTCCACCTGTAAAGTTCGGCGAGGCTATCCATATTTTTTTGACTGGAGTAGTGCTTGTGAAAACAAGTTTTGCATCCTTGATTGTCACAGGTGCAGTTTGTATTCCTCCGTTATCACGCCATTGTTGTGTTTTCGAATTTGTAAAATTTATGAGATGAATAACTTGCTTATTATTGACTTCTTTTCCAAAAACCGCTACACTTCCTGCTGAGGCGGGCCAAACATCAATCATCATTTTTTTATCTGTTGAACTTATATCAACTGCATTGAAAGTACCACCGTCGCGAAGCAAATTCTGATAGGCTACTAGAAAATCATAGTAATTAATTAATGAATTTTTTAAGTCATCCTTCATGCTCAGGTTATTATTTGGAAAATACTCTTTGCCAAGCATGTGTTCTCCCAGTTCTAAGTGCGCACCACCGAAAGCAAAGATCACTGAGTTGGTCATTAAAACAGAAGGTGTATTGAAATAACCTTTATTATTTGCCAGATCATAATTCATGTAAGCAGCCAGAACAGTGTTTTTAGTATTGTTGCTCAAGGTGTTATTTTGTTTAATCAGTGCTGCAAGATCGCTGTAATTATCGGATGGGCTCCATACTTCGGTATAAAGAAAATCAGATGAAGCGCTTGCAATACTTTGTTGACCATATTGCTGAACAGCATTCATTACATTATATTTTTGCGAATTGTAAGAATGTACAGCGTCGATAAACGGTTTAAATGTCAAAGAAAGATTTAAAAAGGTTCCATCATATTTGTAGCGACTTCCCCGATCGCCAAGCTGATCCATGTGAAAACCATCAAAATTTAGGTATTGATATACTGTATTGATTTGATTTGTAAAATATTGTTGCCAACCTGTATTCGAAGGATCGAGCAAGTAAATATTGCTCAGAAATGGGGATGAAAGCGAAAAAATATCCAAATTTATGTGAGTGTTATCAGTATAAATATACCATTCTTTATTTACTCCATCAGCTTCTGCATTTGACCAAGCTCCGTATACAAGGTCATAAAACATGGTTTTTATGTTATAAGCATGTGCAACATTAATGTATTTCTGAACTGTACTGAAATAGGTATCTCTGTTGGCAATATCTTTCCATGAACTTGCAGGTGTAGAGTTCACTATAGGTAGAGGTTCGTGATGTTTATTTTGCCAATCGTAAAATTGAAGACCATTGATGTGATATTTGTTCAGATTCGTGACAACTGCATTTATATCATTGTCGTTTAATTGCGAAAAATCAGATAAGAAGCCATAACGTGGGAATTTTTTCCAATCGCTTGAAACATCAACTCCTATAGTGGCATAAATAGTTTCGATGCCGTTATTGGTGTTGTAGACTTCGGCAATATACCCTTTATAATCGGTGGCAGGAGTAGTCCATGTCCATGTTGTTCCGGATATATTAGCCTCCGAAATTACTGTATTCGAATTTTTGTATCTCACTTTTGCTGTTGCAGGCAGCGATGTGCTGTCAATAGTAAATGTCACTACAGCACCCGGACTATAAACAGCTTTGTCTGTTGAGATAGGTATATTTGTAAAAGTTGGGGTTGCTGTATTTGCAGGAGCTTCAGGGACAATATTGGGATCGCCTGATGTCTTGCTACAGGAAATATTCATGCATAAAAATAAGATGAGAGCACAGTGGCTGAATAACTTCATAAAGTATCTTTTATTCTTTAATGAAAAATGAAATACCGGGTTGTCCTGTAATGCAAGAACAACCCGGTGAAAACTAAATATCTATTGTTTTGTAAAACTTAATGACAAAGTTTCAAGATTAGCTGTAATTAAATAATTACCCTCGGCAGAAATTGTCCATTTATTATCATCACTCTGACCTCCGATATGTCGGTACATGTGTGTATCATCTGTTCGCATATACATATCTTGTCCCCAACTGGAATCGCGATTTACAGGGAACTTAAATGCTCCTGCAACCATTGGTCCATTATATGTAAATATACAACCATTTGTTCCATCTTCAGTCATTTCAATGGCATTGGTAATTGTCCACCCAATAGGTGTTGCATCTCCTACCATATACAGTTTTTCCCGATAAATGCTAATAGAATTGTCTAATAAATTAAGTGTAATCGTATAAAAACCTTTTTTGGCAATTGTCCATTTGTCATCACCTGAAGTTCCTCCCTGATGTAAATACATATGAGTGTCATCTACTCTTTCAAACATATCTTGTCCCCAGTCACTATTTCGGTTAACGGGAAATTTGAACTGTCCTGCTTTCATAACTCCGGTGTAACTGAATAAAAACGGGTTTGATGCATTTTGCACCAATGGGGTAGCATTACCTATATCCCAACCGTTTGGAGCTGCATCACCTACCATATAAATCGTGTTATAAGCCGGTAAGTCAACTTTTGCCACTGTAATTGTCAAGTCGAGTAGACTTACTGTAATCTTATATACAGTTGCTTCAGTGATGCTGAATTTATCATCAGCCTGACTGTCGAGTGTACGTAAAACGAGATGGCTATCATCTGCGCCTTTATTGTACGAGGGTAAGAACTGTCCTAAAGTTGTCAGCAGTTTGAATGATCCGACATTCAACGCGCCTTGATATACAAATATCGTTGGATCACTCTGAGGTGTGAGACTTAACGCGTTATCCGCATTCCAGCCTTTAGGTGAAGCATCACCAATAATATACAATGTTTTACTTACAGGTTGATAGGAAGTTACAGAAATAGTGACAACTGCTGAAGTATCATTCACTGCCGGTGTTGAATATATTGTTGAGATCACACGTGCTTCCAGTTTAGTTGCTGTACCAGCCACACCTCCCCAACGTGTTAGCAAACTATCATTCAATGTTCCAACTGTAAAGCTTTTGATATAAATTCCTTTTCCCATATCCTCAGTAATAGCTTTTGAAAAATTATTCCCTTTTTTATCTATTTGAACAAGGTAGGAAATGGAAGCACCTGTTCTTCGATTTGAACCTGTTGTCCAAGTCAAGTTAATAGCTTCGTTTGAGCTGTTTTTTTGATTTAGTTCAACGGAGGTTTTTGAGGCGGTAAGATTTAGAACACCTGCTTTCCCTATATTGTCCATTAAATCTTGTACGCAAGAAGTAAACACTCCTGTTGTTAGCAAGCTGATCAGCAAAATAGCGCTGTATATATTTATTTTTTTCATACTCTAAATTATTTATTAATTTACTAGGCAAAGTTCAATAGCCTGTATTTTGTGTCAGGTTTGGATTGGCATCACGTTCTTTTTGAGGAACAGGAAATAATAAGTATTTTGAACTCATATTTGATTTGCCGATAGAATGCAGAAAGTCAATTCCATATTGTCCTCCGTTTACACGAGTCAGGTCGTACCAGCGTTGTCCTTCGAAAGCCAACTCCATGCGGCGCTCATGCAAAATCTTCTCACGTAAATCACTTTGGTTTAAATCAGTTAAATTCAATAATCCGGCACGAACTCGTACTTTATTAAGTGTTGCGTTATCGTCGGTGGCGAGCAATTGAGCTTCATTTGTTTTTCCAAGTTCATTTAATGCTTCCGCTTTCATTAACAATATGTCTGCATAGCGTAAAACAGGGAAATTCAGCGGACTATTATCGTATGTAGAGGAAACTGATAATGGAACAACGAATTTTCGCAAGTTATACCCGGTGGTTGAATATGATTTTTTATAATCTAAACCGCCAAATTTAGGGCAACCTTCATAAAATACCGTTACATCTTTACGTAAATCACCGGTCTCATAGGCATCCATAAACTCCTGAGTCGGTTGATCCCAGCCATAACCACCCGCCACCATGTTTGATCCACGTGGGCCAGTAAAGGCGCTTAACCATGATGCTTGATTTTCATTACTCCAAAAATCGAATCCGGCACCACTTACATATTGCACTTCAAAAAGTGATTCTGTAGAGTTTTCAGTAGCGGGATTAAAATTGTCCTCATAATTAACATTTAGAGTATAGCCTAAATTCCTGACTGAATCGCACAAATTGACAACTCGCTGGTAGTTACCGAGCATTAGTTCTACTTTGGCTAACATTCCTTCGGCCGAACCTTTGGATGCTCTACCTATATCGGTTCCGGAATATTGTTCGCGTTGCGGCAATAAATTTATAGAATTAGTTAAATCAGATACAATCTGTTTGTAAACTTCAGCTTTTGGGGTTCTGGTTGGGCGAAGGTCATCGCCCGGTTCAACAGGTTGAAGTACCAACGGAACATCACCAAAGAATTGTACTAAAATAAAATAATAGTGTGCACGTAAAAAATAAGCTTCACCCAACACCCGATTTTTTAAAGTTTCGCTAATTGTCATACCCGGCACTTTTTGCAGGATAATATTTGTGCGTAGAATTCCCGGCCATGGACCGCGCCACATATCAAGTACTCCCTGATTATCGGTTGATGTTATAAAATTGGCTTCATCCTGTGTTTCGATACCATCAGTTCCACCACCGGCACCAACAATACTGTTACCAGCCATAATATCGGTAGTCCACATACGCATATTGTATAATTTGGGCCATTGCAAGGGTTGATATGCTCCATTGATAGCTCCAATAGCATCGGCTTCGGTCTGAAAAAAGTTGGATGTATTAATGGTGTCTTCCGGCACTTTGTCCAGAAAATTGTTACATGCCGGTAATAATGCAGACATAACTGTAATAGAAATATATTTTATTAGTTTCATAATATCTTGATTTTTATGATTAGATTCCTAGATTAACGCCTATAGTGAAAGTCTGTGTTACCGGGTAAACATTGTTGTCAATGCCGTTGGTTCCCACTTCAGGATCAAATCCGCTATATTTTGTAATAGTGAAAAGGTTTTGCGCAGAGACATAGAATCTGGCTGTAGATATTTTGGCTTTTTTTACCAATACTGCAGGTAAAGTGTAGCCCAGCGTCACATTTTTCACTCTCAAATACGAGCCATCTTCTACATAACGATCAGATGGCCTGGTATTTTTGTTTGGATCATTAAAGACAGCCCTAGGCATTGAATTGCTTGTGCCTTCACCGGTCCATCTGTTTAAAGTGGCAGTGGTTTGGTTTTGCGCTACATCCATGGCTTCGCTCCAAAAACGGTTGGCATTGATAATTTTATTTCCAGCAACTCCTTGTAAGAATATACTCAAGTCAATGCCTTTATATGAAAAGGTGTTATTCATTGCAAAGGTGAATGTCGGGTTTGGGCTACCCAGATAGGTTCGATCTTTATCGTTAATTACTCCATCGTTGTTTAAGTCTTTGAAACGAATATCACCTGGTGATGTGCGATTATAAGGATCACTTCCTGTAACCTGAGTAGCATGATTATCAACTTCTTTTTGGTTTTGAAAAATGCCATCGGTGACAAAACCATAAAATTCATTGACAGGCCAACCAGCCTTAATCAATGCTAAATTGTAGTTTAAACCTATGCTTCCGCTTGACATTGGTACTGTATCATTAATACTGATAACCTTATTGACACTATGCGAAATATTGAAAGTGGTGTTCCAGGTTAGTTCTCCGGTTAGATTTTTAGTATTTATAGTTAATTCCAACCCTTTGTTCTCCATTTTTCCAGCATTGATGGATGGCACATCAACATCCGAGTATCCGGTAGAAACCGGAACTGACATGGGAACCAACATTTTATCTGTCTGTTTTAAATATGCATCCACCGTTACTTCTACACGTTGATTAAACATGGTGGCATCAATACCGATATTGCCTTGTTTTTGTTGTTCCCATTGCACATTAGGGTTAGGCATTACGGTCGGTACTACAGCTGATACAACCGTGTTATTGAAATTGTATTTTACAGTATTCAAAGATGATGCAAATGAATAATTACCAATGCTTTGATTTCCGGTTGTACCATATCCTGCACGTATTTTCAAATCATTTACGAAAGTAACTGGTTTGAAGAAGTCTTCTTCCGAGATACGCCACGCTACTGAAGCAGAAGGAAATAATCCGTATTTATTTTTTTCGCCGAAGCGCGAAGAACCATCCTGACGAAGAGTTGCAGTAAAAAGATATTTATCGGCATAAGCATAATTCACTCTACCCATATAAGATAACATCGAGTAGCTTGACGTACTTCCACCCACTTCTGGAAGCAAAGTGCCATTATCTAGTTGTTGGGTTATATCGCTGGCAAAACTTTGAATGGAGCCATTCATGTAATTATATCGGTTTTCCTGAGCACTGGTACCAGCCATTACTCCAAGTTTGTGTTTGCCAAAAGTCTTATCGTAAGTGAAGGTATTATCCCACAGCCAGGTAAGTTTTTTGTTGTATTGCTCTTTCAAATAGGATTGAAGATTTACACTCGTGTCCCAGGTGTATTTAGGTGACCATGTGCGCGAATCCCAGAAATTAGCTTGTAACCCAAAGGTGGATTTAAATTTCAGGTTTTTCATAATTTCCAATTCTCCGTAAATAGAACCCATTAGGTTATAACCGTTGGTTTAATTTTCAACGGTTTTAGCTGCACCTATCGGATTAGTAATATCACCTGAATTAATAGGTTGTCCTACTGGGCCAGTGTAGCTGCCATCTTGATGATAAATAGCTTGTGTAGGTAAAGCCAGCATGGCGTTACGGATACTATAATCACCATTGTATTTGATGTCGTGGTTTAACGTCAGGTTGTTCCCGAATTTAAGAAACGATGTTACTTTACTGTCAGTGTTCAACTGAAATGTATAGCGCTTAAAACCAGTGTTGATAACTATACCATCCTGATTGAAATAATTTCCAGACACATAGATATGTGATTTATCGGTTCCACCTGAGTAATTCAATGAATAATTTTGCATGGGAGCAGTACGAAAAAATGCTCCTAACCAATCTGTTCCCACACCTAAACTGGTAGGATCAGCAAATTCAGGATTTTGTGTCAATCCGGCATTGCTAAGCATTTCATTATGAAGAGTTGCAAATTGAGATGCATTTAGCATTTTAGGTATTTTTGCTGCATCTTGAACTCCATAGGAGTAATTGAAATTAATTTGAGACTTTCCGTCTGTTCCATGTTTGGTGGTAATAATAATTACCCCGTTGGCTCCACGGGAACCGTAAATAGCCGTTGCAGAAGCATCTTTCAAGATTTGCATGGATTCTATATCGTCCATATTTAATTGATTCAACCCCCCATCAATTGGCAGACCATCGATTACAACAAGAGGATTAGCATCGTTTATCGTTCCTGTTCCCCGAATACGGAAAGTGGCATCAGTGCCTGGAGTTCCAGAGGAAATCACCTGAACACCAGCTGCACGGCCTTGTAAAGCATCACTTACACTCGGAACCGGCAATGATTTGATGTCACTGCTTTTGATTGTGGCAACAGAACCCGTCAGGTCTTTTTTGCGTTGGGTACCATAACCCACCACCACCACTTCTTCTAGTGATTTGGTTTTTTCAACCAGTTGTACCCGAAGTATTTGTCCTTTGGAACTAACTTCTTGCGCATCGTAACCAATGTACGTGAAAACAAGAATGGAATTTTTAGCAGATACTGCCGGAAGTGCAAACTTTCCGTTTACATCGGTAATTGTACCGGTAGTTGTTCCTTTAACTAGAACACTTACACCGATTAGAGGATCTCCTTTGTCATCAACAACTACACCGGAGATAGCTTTTGTTGTAGTTTGAGCAACTACATTAGGCAAGACAAATAGCATACTGCAGAAAACCAGTAGGCCGAAAAGGATTTTCTTTAAATTGACCATCATTTTATTATTTAAGGTGTTGAAAATTGTTTGTACGAAAATAGAATTGTTCAGTTACCTATCCGATTTTGGATTTTCAATCCGACAATTTTGATTCGACAATGCAAATATAGAAAGCGCTTGTTTCAAAAAAAAACGATAAATAAATAATGTAGTGAAAATAGCTCGAATAGAATTTTATTTATTTATACATCACGTATATATGTTGTAATTCTGATTGGAAAATGTAGTAGAAATAGAGCAAAAAAAAGTCTCCAAGTGTAAGAAATCTTGAAGACATTGTTGATGATTTGACAAATATTATTTCGTATTTGTCCCTATTCGCAGAACATTGTTTTCAAATTGGTCGCGAGGACATGCTGCTTTATTTCTGAGTTTAGTGCGGTAATTATAAATAGTAGATAAGGAATAACGTAAGAAATGAGATATCTTCACGCTATCGGTAATGCCTAGTCGAATAAGTGCAAAAATTCGTAACTCAGTATTGAGCAGTTCTCCTTGTTTGAGCTGAGTTTCTTCAGTATCGACCAATAAAGCGGTGAATTCTTCAACAAAGGTCGGAAATAATTGAAGAAATGTGCTGTCGAAATTAGTATAAAATTCTTTCAATTCATCTTCAATGAACTGTTTTGATTTCAGTGTATGCAACAAATCATCAATTTTTCGCGCAGTGGCAGTTTTGTTGAGTAAACGGCGATAATCATCTAATTTATCAATATATGCAGAACATTGATCCATGTACCTTCCGATATATTCTTCTTTAATCAGGTTGGCTTCCTGCAATGTTTCGTTAGTGTCTTTGAGTTGAATATTCGTTGATGATAGTTCATCATTTAAGCCGTTTAATTGTTCGTTGGCTTCACTCAGGTTTTTACGTGCATGGGCTAGTTTTTTCATTTGTCGATATACGAAAAAGATGGCAATCATAAGTAAAATGGATAATGTGCTGACAATTAGTGTCGTAATCATCATTAATCGTTGACGAGATTCAGTCTGGTGTTGGTAAGCTTTATCAATAATTGGCATCATCCTCGATATCTCATACGTCCTGAGTCGGGCATTACAAAACAGAGCATCGTCTAATGACCGTTTCATGTAGTTATAAGCTCTATTCACATCACCATCTTCATACAATAAAAATGCTAGATTGCGTAATGAAATATATTCCTTAGTCGCTGATTCAATATCATTTATAGCAGAGATAGTCAACCACCATTTTTCTAATCCCCTGTTTTTTTTTCCATTATATGCCAGAGCAATACTATAAGCAATAATCGCTTTATCGTGTGCATTGTTTTTTATGCTGGGGAAGTATTTGAGCAACAGTTTTAGTGATTCATCATACTTTTTATTGATAATCAGTTGGTCTGACTTTACCATAACGTGTGTACTGGAACTGGGAGGGTTGAAAACCAATAATGAATCACGATATGCATCTGTTATTTTTTCGTATTGTTTCTTTACCTGAGTTGATACGGCATAATCAGCCATAAAACCATATAATGTGCGGTAAATGTGGAAATAATATGCTTTTAAATCGGGATATTGACTAATGTTTACAGTGGCTAGCATGTCCATTGCCTCTTTGTACATTCCGGTTACAACCATAATTGAAGCCAGATTTAATCTTGCATCTATTAAATTTCTCGTATTGTTTATTCTTTCGGCGATTAACAATTTCTTTCGAGCATAAACAAGTGCCGAATCGGATTTATAGGAGCTATATTCATTATATAGCTTTCCACAAATCTGATATTGTTGAGTGTCGGAGGTCGTATATTTTAGAAGGTCTTTCAATTTAGTCAATTGATCTTCTTTTTGGTTGGAATAAATCTGGTAGTTATCCACGGCTTTGTCCAATACCTTTAATAATGAATCAATTTCACTTTTTGCAAAGAGTGAAAAAGGGAGGGATACACAAATTAAAATAACAAAATTTCTTTTCATTATCGTGATTTTTTATTCGTGCAAATATAGAGATAAATTCAGATGATTGAATTTGCTGGAAGTGTTTTTTTTATTTGTGACTTTATTGATAATAGAAGCTATTATCAAAATAAACCAACAAAAAAGAGGCTGTCTCAAATGTGTTTTTAGAACGCAAATAATACGAAACGCGCAAATTAATGCAATCTTATTAAATTGAAATTCAGTAAATAATATTCTACTTTACAAATCTTATTTGCGAAAATTTGTGTTGTTTGCGTTATTTGCGTGCTTTTGAGACAGCCTCTTTTCTGATTCCAGATTAGCCCGAATAGATTGAATTTATTTCTTCTTCAGGTTCTTCCATTTTAAGCTGATTGCCGAATCGCTACAATCAAAAACAGTAGTTTGTATTTTTTTATTATCCGTAATTTTAAGTTCTGTAGCTTCGCTTCGCAACGAACTGATAGGTTCAAAACCGTGTAAAATCAGGCATACTTTCTTGAATCGTCCGGCGAAACTTCCTTTTTTGTCCGAGATACTGAGTTCTTTCTTAATCGGATCAAAATTGATTTGACGTTCGTAGGATGCTCCTTTTTCGTATTCGTAAGTTGTTCCGTCATCTTCGTAATAAAGCAGTTTTGTAGCTTTTGATCCTGCAAATACGTGCAGTTTCAAGGTGTCACCGGCACTTTCGGTTGTGTTCTGAACCGTGTTTTGCATCGGAATAATTGCTCCTTCGCGGACAAATACCGGTAAATCGTTCAGCGGAGACGGTACGTGATAATCTTGTTCTCCTTCATAAACTTCGTCGTTTGAAAAACGATACCAACGACCTGCCGGTAAGTATACACGGGTATAACTGTCGGTGCTGCGTGCGGGACAAACCAACAACCCATCGCCAAACATATATTGATTCTCAAAATCTTTTTCGAAAACATTATCATCGTTTGTATAGTCAATAGCCAGTGTACGAACAATAGGCAATCCGGTTCTGGACGCAAGTAATGCATTAGAATAAATGTATGGCATCAATTGGTAACGCAGATTCAGGTAATTGCGCACAATGTCTTGATAGTCTTTAGGCAAAACCCACGGTTCACGATAATTCAAATCTGCTGCACTGTGGTTGCGATAAAAAGGAGTAAATGCTCCGAGCGACATCCAGCGAACCATAAGTTCTTTACTGGGTTCGCCGATAAACCCACCTACATCAGGACCCGAAAATGAAAATCCGGCCAGACCTAAGTTAGCCACTAATCTTGCACCTAACAACATATGATCGTCGGACGCAAAGTTATCTCCGGTCCAGATGGTCGAGTAGCGTTGTCCGCCGGAGTAAGTAGCTCTGGTAATAGTGAGCGGACGACGGCCATCCATCAATTTCTTTGTGCCTTCATAAGTAGAACGCACCATTTGCATACCGAAAATGTTATGCCCTTCCTTCATGGTTGTTTTATTTCCTTCGAATCCAAATTCAACTATATCCGGAATTTTTTGTCCCCAGGTTGCAGGTTCGTTCATGTCATTCCAGAAACCCTCAACTCCTTTACTGGTGAGTGCAGAAAATTTTTCGCCCCACCATGCACGAACTTCAGGACGTGTAAAATCAGGAAAATGTGAACGACCCGGCCAAACTTTTCCAACATACGGCTGTCCGTTAGGGTAAGAAAGAAAGTACTTATTCTTGATCCCTTCATCGTAGGCCGAATAACCTTTTTCAACTTTAAGACCCGGATCTACAATCACTGCAAGGTGAAAATTCAGGCCTTTCAGCGTATTTATCATCTGTTCCGGTTGTGGGTAACGTTCCGGATTCCAGGTGAACACCTTGTAGTTGTCCATGTAATGGATGTCGAGATAAAGAACATCGCATGGAAATTTCTTATCGCGGAACGTTTGTGCAACGCTTAGTAACTCTTTGTCGGGGTAATAGCTGTAGCGACACTGTTGGTAACCTAAGCTCCAAAGTGGTGGTAGTTTAGGGCGACCGGTTAACCAGGTGTATTGTTCAATGACATTGCGAACCGAATTACCTGCAAAGAAATAGTAATCCATTTCACCTCCTACGGCACCAAAATGAGACATCTCATCATCGGTTGATGCTCCAAAACTAAAGGTGCTTTTGTAGGAGTTGTCAAAGAAAATTCCATAGGTTTTATCATCGTGAGTTCCCATGTAAAATGGAATGGTAGCATAAAGCGGATCTTTGTCCAGCGCGTAAGCCGGAACATCCGAGTTCCAGTTTTCGTATGCCATGCCCCGTTTGTTCAGAGGGCCCGTTTTTTCACCAAGTCCAATGAACTTTTCGTCATTGAACAATTGTTTATAACAGCTTACGTCACTGCCAAGCCAGGTTATGCCAAACCTGGGATCGTCGGCATTAAGTAGTTTGCCATCGAGCGTGTAGAAACTGATGCGAATAGGAGACTTTGTAATCTCAATTTTTAATGCCGCAGTTTTAAGTACTAACCTGGCACCTTCATCTGTAACTGACGCAAACTTGCCGATTGCTTGTTTATCTACGGCGTATGAAAACGAGCGTAAAGGTTTTTCTTTATATGCTCTTACCCGTACAATATCATCCCGAAAGGCTGTAATTTGAACAACTGCATTGTCGGCCTCAATAGAAATCAGGTTATTCTCCTTTTTAAATGTTTTCAGATTACCTATCGATACCGAAGTGTCCGCCCAGATAGATAAAGGAAACAACATTAAACAGACCAGTGGAACCAGAATCTTTTTCATAAATTATATGTGCTATTTTGTTATTGTAAATTGAGTGCTGAAAAATAAGTAAACTTCCAACACCGCTTTGTTCTTAATTTTAATGTAGCTGCATACCGTTCTGGCTGCAAATGAACCGGATTTCTTGTGAAAAAATATACGATCAAAAAATGGATACGAAATTAATTAAAATTCTTGGCACCAAGCGATTCAGGCTCTTATATCCCGATAATTCTAAGTGCAAACGTTTGTTGTTTTCTCTCCTTTTAATATTGAAACAAAAATATATACTAATAAAGCCTTGGTAAATATGAGGTTATATGGGGTGATATTTGCCAGTTGATGGCTATGATTTTCGAAATCTTAGCTAAGATTTCGAAAAAGTGATATAAGATTTGGCAAATCTTAGCTAAGATTCGGTAAAAGTGACGTGAGATCTGGTAAATCTTAGCTAAGATTTCGGAAAAGTGATATAAGATTTGGC
>JAATGT010000127.1 GCA_015654525.1 Bacteroidales bacterium | reverse complement strand
GTCGTGGCCGTAGGTTATGGTAATCAGAAAAAGAAAGATATCACCGGCGCAGTTACTTCGGTAAAAAGCGATAACTTTAACCATGGAGTGGCCAGTTCACCGGAGCAGCTGATACAAGGTAAAGTTGCAGGAGTAAATGTAACTTCTTCGAGCGGTGCACCCGGAAGCGGACAGCGTATCATTATTCGCGGACAGGGAGGCATCAGAGAAAACACAGGTCCATTGTATGTTATCGACGGATTCCCTGTTGGCTTAGCAGGTACCGGATCGGACGATTATAATCCATTGAACAATATTAATTCGGAAGACATCGAATCTATCGACGTACTCAAAGACGCATCGGCTACCGCTATTTATGGAGCACGTGGTGCCAATGGAGTTATATTAATCACTACAAAAAGTGGAAAAGCCGGAACTGCACAGTTATCTGTTTCCTCTAAATTCGGAATTTCAACCATGGCAAAAAAAATTGCCGTTTTTAGCGCAGATGAGTTCCGTCAGAAAATAACTGAAATTGGTGGAAAACTCACTGACCGGGGCGGAAATACCGACTGGCAGGATGAACTTACAAGAACTGCCTTTACGCAAGATTATAATTTATCTTTACAGGGAGGTACAAATAACTTTAACTATCGTGGATCTGCCGGTTATCTGAAACAGGATGGGATTGTTATTAATACAGGTTTCGAAAGATATAGCGGAAGTTTTAAAGCCAATCAGAAACTTATAAATGGCAAATTGAACATAGCCTACAGCTTAAATGCCTCTGTTGAAAAAAGTGAAAATGCAGATGCAAGTTCATTGGTTTCTGATATGTTAAGCTTTAATCCTACCTATTCGGCACGCGATGCCAATGGTGACCCTACCAAATTTACTGATGTGTCCAACCCATTGATAAAAGCAGAACTTTATAAAACCTTTGGCGAAAGTCGTAAAATCAATGCCACCATTTCTCCTTCGTTTGAAATTACAAAAGGATTGGTATATAAACTAAACTTTGGGTATCAAAACAATTATAAGCAGGTAGATATACAAGCTATGCCCAATGCCAACCCTTACGAAGAGGGAAGTTTGACGCAGCAATATACAGGTGGAAATAATACCTTGATTGAAAATTATCTTACTTACACACTGGACAAAGGCGATCATAATCTAACTCTTCTTGGAGGACACTCTTATCAAAAAACCCTTGACAAATATAGCAGCTGGAGTATAACCGGTTTTGCAGACAATGGTATAGAGCCACGTTACAATCCTGGTTTAGGCCAAAAACTTACCTTGGTTGATAATCATCCTTCGGGATGGGCTCAGATTGATGAGTTACAATCTTTCTTTGGAAGAGCAAATTACAGTTATTTGGGTAAATATTTAGTGACCGCCACTGTGAGAGCCGATGGATCTTCTAAATTTGGAGCAAACAACAGATATTGTATATTTCCATCATTTGCCGGTGGTTGGAGAGTCTCCGAAGAAGAGTTTATGAAATCGGTATCAGCCATTAGCAACTTAAAACTTCGCGCCAGCTGGGGAAAAACAGGAAATCAGGAAATACCTTCTAAAATTACACAAGCGAGCTATACCACCAGTATTACGAGCACCGGCAGCTATCCGTTAGACAACACAACAAATTATGTAGCCGGAACTACCTATGTACGATTGGCCAATCCCGACATTCAATGGGAAGTATCTACGCAAAGCAATGCAGGTCTTGACTTTGGGCTATTTGGCGGAGCACTTACCGGAACAGTGGATTATTTCAATAAAGTAACCAGCAACATCCTACTTAAAGTTGCAACAGCTGATCCTATTCAACCGGCATCAACTTATTGGACAAATGTGAAAGATATGACCATCACCAATAAAGGATTAGAACTGTCGTTGGATTATCAGCATAAAAAAGTCAACGGATTTTCGTACGGCTTGGGAGGTAATATATCGTTCGTGGATAATGTTGTGAAGAATTCACCTTACACCATTCTGACTACCGGAGCTGCTCAGGGCTCAGGACAAACAGGTGCAACCATCAATGGTTTGGTAAACGGGTATTCAGTAGGTTCATTTTACATGAAGACCTTTACCGGAATTGGAACTGATGGTTTGTCGACCTATGCCAATAATGGTGCCAGTTCAGTGGTAGGAAGTGCATTACCAAACATGACTTATAGTTTCTATGCAAACCTCAGCTATAAAAGATTTGATTTAACAGCCAATTTTAATGGTGTGTCGGGAAATAAAATATATAACCATACGGCCATGAATAAGTTTTACAAAGCTCAATTGGCAAACTCAAATAACACAACTGATAAAGCAATAGAATTCGCAAATGAGAGCGTCTTAAATTCAGCTTCGGTTTCTACCCGCTATCTCGAAGACGGGGCCTACCTGCGGTTAAACAATATGACACTTGGATACAGTTTCAACACTAAATCGTTGGGAATTGCAAACTGGGCTAAAGAATTACGCTTAACCTTTACAGGCCAGAATTTATTTGTTATTACCAAATATAGCGGATACGATCCGGAAGTAAATCAGAACAGCTCCATTGACGGAATCCAATCATTTGGTATTGATTTGAACGGTTATCCGAAAGCTAAGACTTTTGTAGTGGGATTAAATGTAACTATTAATTAATTATTATCAACGAAGAATCAAATGAAAAATAGTATAAAAATAGCTTTTCTTGCATGTGTCCTGCTGTTTAGCTGGAGTTGTTCCGACCTGAAAGAAGTGATTCTGGACGAATCCTTATCAGGAGGAGCTTCGGACAGTACACTTATGGAAAATACCATTTCGCCGGCTTATGCATTACTACCCGATTTTTATCTTCACACCAAATATTTTGCCGTGCAGGAGATATCCACCGATGAGGCTATTCTTCCTTACCGGGGTGGAAAAGACTGGGGAGATAACGGGATTTACTTACAGTTACATCAGCACGCGTGTACACCTACACATAGCAACGTGGTGCAATGTTGGACTGATTTGACGAACATGATCTCCAAAACAGTGACAGCCATCAATGTGATAAAGCCCCTGGCCGGAACCAACGACAAAGCCAAAGTATATCTGGCAGAAGCCAGAGGTCTGAGAGCTTTTTACAATATATTTACGCTCGATTTATGGGGAATAGCCTTTAAAAAGGACGATCCGAATAAATTATCCGAAATTCTACGTGGCAGTAATGCAGTGGATTATATCCAATCGGAGCTGGAAGCTGTTGTTGGCGACTTGAAAACCGACGTTGGCCCAGGCAGAATGACGAAGTATGGAGCCTATGGTCTATTGGCCCGCCTGCATCTGAATGCCGCTGTATGGCGCAATCCTTATGCTACCAGTTTTGATTTTAAAACTGCCGACATGGATAAGGTTATCGAATACAGCAATCTGATTATTAACTCAGGACAGTATGCACTTGCTTCGGAATTTTTCTCGTGTTTTGACAACGACAATCACACCAATAAAGAATTGGTTTTTGCGGTCGATCAACGTCCGGAACTGAATGGACACAACAGGATGTCTTATTTCTCTATGTCGGGGAATTTTTACGGCAATCCATTGTATCCAAAAGGAAACGGAACGGATGGTGCAGCCATTACGTCCGACTTTTATCAGTCGTGGGTGCAGGCCAACGGTTCGGTTGATCCAGCTAAAGCCGATTGTCGTTTCTGGTGGGAGCGCATGATTATACCCGCCGATTCGGCCATTACAGCTGCCAACTACGAAGTGAACAGGGGAATTTATCGGGGTATGCAATATGGTTTACAAAATACCGGAAGCAAATTGCCATTCCTTCTAAGCAGCGACGGACGTTACAAAATAGGTAAAATACGCGACTGGCGTAAAGCGGAAGCAAATGCTTATGTAAACTACACCGAAGCCATTGACTTTACGGCTACCGGCAGCGACTACAACACCGGTTACCGCGTTGAAAAATATCAATGGAGCAAGTCATCGGATGACGGACGTAACAAAGGAGAAGCCGATTTGGTAATAGTGCGACTGGCCGATTTGTATATGATGAGAGCCGAAGCAAAGCTTCGCGAAGGAGATGCTGCCGGAGCTCTGACGGATGTAAATACGGTAAGAGCATCGAGAACTGCACGTCCTGCTGTTACTCCACAGCCGCTTACTGCCATGACCCTCGATATTCTTTTCCGCGAACGAGGTTTTGAGTTTTACTGGGAACATCAACGCCGTACCGATATGATCCGCTTTGGAAAATATGAAGGTACCTGGACTGAAAAGACAGACAATAATGTCAAAAAACGTCTTTTCCCTATTCCACAAACTGCGATAGACGGAGCTTCGAATAATGCAGGATACCTGATTCAGAACGACAGTTATTAATTTACAGAAAACTGGTTCTGATTGAAGATGTATAATAAAGCGGAAGGTTGCCAAATGTACCTTCCGCTTTTTCTCCTGTCAGGGCACTTATAAATCTCCGTCACTTATCTCTGTTTTATCGGATAGAGATTCCTGAGCCGGAACAGCAAAACAACCATTTGAAATAAAATTATGAACAAACTTCTTTTAAAAAAACTCTCTTGCCTGAGTATATTCTGTCTGATAGTATCAGCAGGTCATCTTTCGGCACAAAACGAGATACTCATCCATTCGCACAACGATTATCATCAAACCGTTCCATTTTACGAAGCCTACGGGCAGATGGCCGATTCGTACGAAGCCGATGTTTTTTACGATCCCGAAACACGGAAAGTGCTGGTGGCACACCAACCCTCGGAACTAAATGTAGAAAATACCCTCGACGATTTGTATATACAGCCCATCGTCAAGCAGTTTCACAAAAACAATGGTAAGGCCTGGAAAAATTCGGAGAAATCCTTCTTCCTGATGATTGATATTAAGACCAATCCGCAGCTGCTTATCCCCGCCATACTTGGTTCTATAGAGCAATATCCCGAGGTCTTCGACCGCAACCGCAATCCGAATGCAGTCACCCTTGTTTTTACAGGCGACATACCTACGCCCGAACACTTCGGAGAATATCCCGTCATCGCTTTTTTTGATGGGAATGTAAACTACAATTATTCCGAAGACCAACTGAAAAGAATTGCCTTTTTCAGCGATCCGTTCCAACGCTTCTCTATGTGGAATGGCAAAGGGAGTATTGTTCCTTCCGAAAAAGAAAAACTCACGGCAGTCATCAACAAGGTACATAACCTGGGGAAGAAAATCCGCTTCTGGGGCAGTCCCGATAACCTGAATACCTGGCAAACTTTCCGGGTAATGGGCATAGACATTATCAATACCGATCATCCCGAAAAATGCTGCGAGTTTTTCATAAACGAACAGCATAACAATTTTGCTTTTGGAAATAAAACCAGCACCGGCTCCGACAACACAGTGGTTCGTCCCGACAAGCTGGACAAGGTTACCAAAAGTTTTGCAGGGTTCAATAACCAAAAGCTTACCCTCTCAGCTCCTATTAGCTATTACCAACCCACGGGCAGAAACGATGGAAAAAATGCCCGACCCAAAAACATTATTCTACTGATAGGCGATGGTATGGGATTAACTCAGGTGGCAGCTGCCGACCTGGTAAATAATGGACTTTCATTTACCCAACTAAAATTTATTGGACTTCAGCGCACGCAGGCCAAGGGCGATTTTATTACCGATTTGGCCGGAGCAGGCAGTGCATTGGCTACAGGGAAAAAGACCAATAACCGATACATTTCCACCGACGAAAACGGAAACCCCAACACCTCACTTACCGACATATTGCTGGGCGAAGGAAAAACCTGCGGAGTGGTGACCAACGGGAATGTGGCCGATGCCACGCCCGCAGTGTTCTATGGACATTCTACTGAAAGAGATAATTCCGACGAGATCACAAAAGGACTATTCAAAACTAAACTGAACTTTCTGGCTGGAAGTGGCGAAAGTGTTTTTACAAAAAGGAAAGACAGCCTGAATCTGGAAACGGAACTTCGGAAGAGCTATGTCTTTCTTCACAATGTGGATGAACCCTGCACGGCCGGTCAGCGGGTTATTCTTCTGGACGAACGACTGGGCGAAGCCACTACCGAAGATAATCTGCATTTACTTGCACAAACCACTACCAAAGCCATTGATCATTTAACCAGCGACAAAGGCTTTTTTTTGATGGTAGAAGGGGCTAAGATAGATTATGGCGGGCATGCTAACTCATTCCCCAGTTCCATCATCGAAACCCTGGGATTCGACCTGGCTGTGCAGGAAGCGCTGAAGTTTGCCGATAAAAACGGGGAGACTTTGATAATTGTTACCGCCGACCACGAAACAGGAGGATTGTCACTCATCGACGGCGATAAAGAAGCAGGACGCATCACAGGCGTTTATTCGTCCGACGACCACACCCCGGTTTTTGTGCCTGTATTTGCCTACGGACCCGGAGCTGCGAACTTTAGCGGAGTGTACGAAAACACTGACATTTTTCACCGGATAATTAAATCAATTCATAGATAATCTGAGCGCTTGTCAAAATATATAATTACATAAAAAAGGAATAGAATGCGGAGATGATTCTTGGTAAACAAGAAAATCCGTGTTCTATTTTAATAAATCTGACAATTGATTCTTTATTTTCTTCTTTGCGGTAATAATTAATGCGGTAGGATGATTGATTCAATCGAAAGCCTAAGTTCGAAACAATCGATATATTCTATATCTGATGGAACACAAATACGAGTTTCTTATTTATGACTGCTTTGGGTAACAGAAATACGTTTCTTTATCGAGTTTTACAGCTTTGTATATTTTCTCTTTCTCACTATTTGATAACCAATTCCTAATAACGACAGAAGAATGATTGGTGATAATACATTAACCAGTTGCCAGATGGTTTTCTTATCGCTCGAAATTTGTTTATTAAGCAGGCGCAATTTCAAAGTGCGGTTTCTGAGTTGTATCCAGCCGTCATTGTCAGCCAGATAAAGCACGGCATTTTGGATGAAGTCTTTGTTCCCGAATTGTTGATTCGTATAACGGTCAAAGCCTAATGGAATAGAAGTGCTGTCTTTTATCGAAACTTCATTTCGTATTATATCTCCGTCGGCAATAACGATCTGACGGGTTTTCAGGCTTTGTTTTAGTATGGGCAAGGTGTTTGTCAACCCTTTTGGGACCATTCTATTGGCAAAATCCGAGTCAAAGTATCCTTCCATTGCAACTGCTACAGGCACGTAGCTCACATTAAAATATGCTTTGTCATTTGCTTTTAGTTTCTGACTCATGTCAATGGTGGTTGAAGCACCAATAATGTGTGTGTTCTCCGAACTAGCCAAAAGCAGGTTGTAGCTAACCTGTTTGTTTTGCCCCACCACATCAATGCCCGAACAAAATTCAGACCTGACCTCTGTGATGTTCCGACTAACCGGATGTTCCGGTGAAGCCAACAGCAAAGGTGCAAAATACAAAGGAGTCGATTCAAACTGCGGAGCAGCGTTGGCCGGTGCAATATTGACAGGAACGGAGGCACATTGGACATCTTGTAATAAAACCGGGTTGATCCGGATTCCATAACGAAATAGTTGATCGTTCAGGTTCAAATCGAGCTCCATGGCCGGCGAAAGTCCGATAGTGGAGAGGTTCTCTTTTGCAATACGAACTCCGTCGATTAACCACAATACACGCCCGCCATTCATAATATATTGGTCGATGATGAATTTATCGGATTCGCTGAATGGCTTTGTGGGTTTGGCAATAATAATCGCTTTGTAATCGTTGAGAACTGCAGCATTATTGGCTAATACACCCCGGTCAATCTGAAAATAACGACTTAACGATTTGCTGATATCGTAGGTTTCGGGCTCAGACAATTCACCATGGCCTTCTATGAATGCAATTTTAGAAACTTCAGTATTTACTAACCGGCGGATTCCATCTGTAATTTCAAATTCCAGGTTTTCAATTGAAATGTTCAGGTTGTCTTCTCCCGAATTTCCCAGAATATTCTTTAAAAGGCATACCGGAACTTTCTTACCCTTGTAACTAATCTCAATCCATGGAAATATGATTTTTTGGATAGACTTCCCCTCTTTGTCGCGCTCATAAACAGCAGTTGGATTCAGTCCGCGGGTCTGGAGCTCCATATACTTTTTTTCTCTTTGATCCGGCGAATCGGCTAAAGATGGATTTTCATATTTTACAGTTATACTCTTGTCGGAATAAACCGACAATTCGTCAAATAATTCGGCAGTCGACTTTTTCAACCGTTGAAATCCAGGATTCAAATCTCCATCGAGATATACAGTAACTTCTAGAGGAGCGTCCATTTTAGCCATCAGATTTTTTGTTTGATCGGCAATGCTATATCGTTTGTCAGATGTAAGATCGATGCGAAAGAAGTAGAAATACGAGATGATGACAAGTGCAACAAGAAGAATTAATATAATTGGATTTTGAAGATTCCGGATTTTCATATTAAATGTTGGGCGAATGGGTAAAATTATGCTGACAGAGATGCTTTTAATCTGAAATAGTGATGTTTTATCTAACAAGTGCAAAGATAATCATTTTTATAGCTATTTGAATTTAATAATATTCAAAACTTAAATAAGTCATAAGCTTGCCCTATTTTTTAATGTATATTCTTCGTCTCTATTTCACTAAATTTCACACAAAAAAGAAGGTGTTTTTAGTCCAAAACTGCTTTTTGTTTTGTTGGCTTAAAAAACCTTATTTCTATTTTGCTCCATTAAGGCTTCTTGAGTGGGTGGATTTATTTTATTATCTTTGCCAATCGGTAAAAGAATATTCGTTGAAAAGGTAATAATTATAACACTCAGGTATTTGGGCTGTAGAAAAGATTGAAGGTTGTGAGTAAATAGATGTTACAACCCAATGTACGAAATACAACCTAAAAATATCACAACAATTTCTAAATAAATTCCTTTAATTATGGGTAAAATAATCTCGTTAGCAAACCAAAAAGGTGGTGTGGGAAAAACCACAACTGCAATCAATTTAGCAGCTTCGCTGGCTTCGCTGGGTAAAAAAGTTCTGCTAGTAGATGCTGATCCACAAGCTAATGCTTCATCTGGATTAGGAGTTGATGTTAGGTCATTAGAATTTACAATTTATGAATGCCTGATTGATAATGTACCTTCGGTGCAAGCAATCCATCCTACTGCTGTGGACAATCTGTTTATTTTACCATCACATATTGATTTGGTTGGCGCGGAAATTGAGATGTTGAATATGGAAAACAGAGAACGGGTGATGGAAAATCTCCTGCTTCCTTTAAAATCATCATACGATTATTTGCTTATTGATTGTTCACCTTCTCTGGGCTTGATAACGGTAAATGCATTAACGGCTGCTGATTCCGTGATAATTCCGGTTCAGTGTGAGTATTTTGCTTTGGAAGGCATCAGTAAACTATTGAATACAATAAAGATAATTAAAAGCAAGCTAAACCCGGCTTTAGAAATAGAAGGCTTTTTGCTAACTATGTACGATAACAGATTACGTTTAGCCAATCAGGTATATGCCGAAGTGAAGAAACACTTTCAGGGAATGGTGTTTGAATCGGTCATAACCCGTAATGTCCGTTTAAGTGAAGCTCCAAGTCATGGAAAACCGGTTTTATTATACGATTCTGAATCAAAAGGATCTACGAATTATATGGATTTGGCGAAAGAGTTGATTGCAAAGAATGAAAGTGTTGATTGATAATTCGGGAAGAAATAAATAATAAATGCAGCGTTTCGCAAAATAGATATGGCAAAGAATATTACAGGTTTAGGAAGAGGTTTAGGTGCCTTAATAGATACAGAAAATATTAGTACAAGCGGATCATCGTCGATCAGTGAGGTGGAAATGCACTTAATTTTTGCAAACCCAAATCAACCTCGCAGTCACTTTGATGCGGATGCATTAACGGAACTGGCAACTTCTATTCGTGAACTAGGTGTGATTTCGCCTATAACTCTGCGGAAAAATGATGATGGGACGTATCTTATCATTGCCGGTGAGCGAAGATTCAGAGCCTCGAAGCTTGTTGGTCTTAAAACCATCCCGGCTTATGTAAAAACGGCTGCTGATGAGCAGGTGATGGAAATGGCGTTGATTGAAAATATTCAACGTGAAGATTTGAATGCCATCGAGATAGCCTTGACTTTTTATCGTTTGATGGAGGAATACAAATTGACACAGGAACGTCTGAGTGAACGTGTTGGTAAAAAGCGCGCTACAATAGCTAATTACTTGCGGTTATTACGCTTACCTGCCGAAATTCAAATGGGAATTAAGAATAAAAAAATAGATATGGGACATGCACGTGCAATTCTGGGTTTGAATGATCCTGCGGTCCAACTCTATTTATATGAATCAATTATTCAAAATGACTATACGGTAAGAAAGGTTGAAGAATTGGTACGTACATATCTGGAAACGGGTAGTTTGGATGCTAAACAAAAACAGAATGGACTGAATCCTGTAAAGCATCTTCCGGAGTTTGATGATTTACAATCGCAATTGAGTAAGGTGTTTGGAACAAAAGTTCAGTTTCAGTGTAATCCAAAAGGAAAGGGAAAAATATCTATTCCTTTCACCGGTGATGAAGAGTTAGCTCGGATTATGGAATTAATTGATAAAATTTAATACAGTTGTCTTTAGTGTATAAAAACTTAAGCATTCTTGTATCTTTGATTTTTCTGATGTCTTTTGGCACTCAGGCTCAAATTATTACTAAGAGCAATCTTATACTTGAAGATACTGTTTCAACTTTGCAGGGAAAAAACCTAATTCCTGAAAAAGTTGTTCAGCTTTCAGATTCCATGAAATTAAAGGCCTTTAGGCCTGATCCGATTAGAGTGGCATGGATGGCGGCTATTATTCCCGGTTACGGTCAGATCCTGAATAAAAAATATTGGAAGTTGCCGCTCGTATATGGAGGTTTCGTAGGGTTTGGTTATGCTATAGCCTGGAACTCCAGTAAATATAATTCGTATAAGAATGCCTACCTTGATATAAATAAGTACAATACGGGCGATGAAAATTATAAAAAACAGATAGATAAAGACCCAAGTAAGGTTAGTTTTTATCAGGTTTTGCCTAAAGGTTATTCTGTTAGCACATATGGTGGTTATACAGCCTACGAAAGTGCCTTGAAATCGGCGCAGGATGGATACCGGAGATACCGCGATTTGAGTATTATCCTTACTATAGGCTATTACGCTCTCACTATAGTGGATGCTTATGTGGATGCTCAGCTGTACGACTTTGATATTAGTCCTAATTTATCCATGCACATTCAGCCCGCAGTAGAGCACAGTTCTACGGGCAACTCTGTAGCTATGCAATGTAGCTTTAGTTTAAAATAAATTGATTTTATAGAAAAATATTTTTGAGATGAACTTTAGAATTCTAATTTCCACCGGTTTCTTTTTTATAATAACTTGTACTTGTGTTTTCTCGCAAGGGAAAAGCAGTGCACAGAAAGAAAGGATCGATGAATTGATTATGGATTCTACATTGAATGTTCCTGCTGAATTTGACAACACGCTCGACTATATGTTGCAGTCGTGGGTGGTGCGCCGGGCAAGTTCGCCAAATTGCAAATCGAGCGACGATAATGTGTCGGTTTCCGATTCTGTATATAAATTACGGTTATCCAAGATGCCCTGCCTGATGGAGATGCCTTTCAATCCGCCCGTCCGGTCGTTTATCGATTTGTACACAGTTCGCAAACGACGTCAGGTTGAATATATGTTGGGCATGAGTAATTATTACTTCCCGATATTCGAACAGGTTTTGAGTGCTAATAATCTACCTCTGGAACTAAAATATCTTTCCATTATAGAATCAGCATTGAATACCACCATTGTGTCGCGGATGGGAGCCGCCGGTTTGTGGCAATTAATGATTGCAACCGGAAGAATGTATGGACTGGAGATTAACAGTTTGGTTGACGAGCGTCTTTCGCCAATAAAAGCTACGAATGCCGCTGCCCGTTTTCTGAAAGATCTGTACTCAATTTATGGCGATTGGAATCTGGTAATCGCATCTTATAACTGTGGTCCGGGAAATGTAAATAAAGCTATCCGCAAGTCGGGAGGAAAGCGCGACTATTGGGCCATATATCCCTATTTACCCCGAGAAACACGAGGCTATGTGCCTATTTTCATAGCAGCCAATTACTCGCTTCATTATGCATCGGAGCATAATCTGTGTCCGGCTATTGTAAATATGCCTGCCATAACCGATACGATTATGGTACATCAACGAATACATTTGGAGCAGGTGGCTACGGTACTGAATTTGCCTATCGAAGAAGTTCGCTTGTTGAATCCACAATATCGTAAAGACATTATTCCCGGAAATATTAAACCCTATGCATTGTGTCTGCCATTGAACTATGTCAATACCTTTACTCAAAAGTTCAATGAAATAGTAGCCTACAAGGCGGATGAATTGATCAACAACCGGCGGAGTGAAATTGAAATTCTTCAGGCACCGGTCACAGCTGTTTCGCCGGGTAGCATGGGCCGGGTGATTTATCACAAAGTAAAATCCGGTCAGACCCTCAGTGATATTGCAGCCAAATACGGTATTTCGGTCAATAAACTGAAGAAGTGGAATAATATTCGTCGATCGCATATACGCACCGGTACCCGATTGAAAATTATAAAATAATTTAGCTATCAATTTGTCATGGAAAAGCTTTTCTATTCTATTTCTGAAGTGGCCGCCATGTTTGGGGTCAATCAGTCCAATCTTCGTTTTTGGGAAAGAGAGTTCAAGCAACTTAGCCCTAAGCGAAATGCCAAAGGGAGTCGGTTTTATTCTAATGATGACGTTCAGACAATCAAACAAATAATTTTCCTGGTCAACGAGCAAAAACTAACTCTGGAAGGTGCCAAGCGAAAACTGGCGCAAAAAAAGGATGTTGTTGCCAAACAACAAGAAGTAGTGGAACGCCTCAAAGTTATCCGGGCAGAGTTAATAGGCATCTCTAATGCATTGTCATAGGCTGCTGCTCTGAATTAATTTGCATTACGCAATGAATTTAAATAACTCTTGCAATAACCACTGTGTTTCATTTTCTAATTTTCCCTTATAGATGGAATGAGAAAGATTGAGAAAGAAAAAAAGACGGTGGCTCGTATGATTATGATCTATTGCAGGAGCAAGCATGGTAGCACACAGGTATTGTGCGATGAATGTGAGGCATTGATGCGCTATGCTGTTAATCGGTTAGACAAATGTCCGTTTCAGGATAAAAAGAGCGCATGTAGAATCTGTTCCATCCATTGTTACAGCAAAGAGATGAGAGCCCGAATCCGAATTGTTATGCGATTTTCTGGTCCGCGCATGATGCTGTACATCCCATTGGAATTTATAAAACATCAACTAAAAAACAGGTTTTGAAGTCTTTCCAAAACCTGTTTTTTAGTTGATTAAAGTCGAATATATTTTTTTTGGTTACTACTCAGCACTCCTCTGTTTTTGTAATCATTTGATTTTCAATTTGACTAGCCGAATTGAAAATCAAATGTTCGATCATCTGTTCCCATTATCCCCCAGTTGCGCTTCGCTTACTGGGGGTTATTCACATTTAGCCATTCCGTGGCAAAGAACTCATTCTATTATATTCCAACTGCTTGTACAACTATTTAGTAAAATAGAAGGGTGCTGAGTAGTTACATTTTTTGACAGGCTTTGCAAATAAAAAAGACTTTTTATATCCTTATGCTTTCGATTTTCAGTCCGTTAACGCGAGTTCGATATAAACATTAGTCCGTTAAGAGTCAACTATCAATAGGAATGTAGTTCTGAGTGGATTAATTTCTCGTTAGTGAATTTAGAGATTTAGCTATTTACCCCCTAACGGGAAATTCGATGAAAAAACTAACATATTCTAGGTATATAAATTTCCTCTGGCAATATTAATAAATGGATTTCATTGGGTTATATGAATCCCTATCTCAAACTCACGTTAATTTAGTCTGCTAAATTGTTCTGCCATCAAGGCCGGTTTCTCAGCCTTCGCGGGTGGTTTTCATGCTTACACTCACTCTTCGGCTTCCGCCCGCAACTCATTGTTGTATGGCAACTTCAAATTCTTTAATTTTTCCAACGAAACTCATGTCGCTCATTACGCATATTGCATCCTGGATTACAGAGACCTGGCCACTTCATGGACTGTGTATTGTTCGGCCATCGGTGCGTACTATTCAACCGTCAGTGCATACTGTTCGAGTAACAGTACATACTGTTCAACCGTCAGTGTATACTGTTCGAGTAACAGTGCGTACTATTCAACCGTCAGTGCATACTGTTCGAGTAACAGTACATACTGTTCAACCATCAGTGTATACTGTTCGAGTAACAGTACGTACTGTTCAACCGTCAGTGCGTACTGTTGGAGTAACAGTACGTACTGTTCAACCGTCAGTGCGTACTGTTGGAGTAACAGTACGCACCGAACGGAGAAAATTGTGTACCGAAGCGGAAATAATAAAGGGGAAAATGCGAAAAGTTTGTACCGTCGGGAAATGCAGGCACAGATATACGTGGACTCCACCCTTGGTTTTTCGGACTTAAGCCCGAAAAACTAAGCAAGTGGACTTCATCCCGATTATTTAGGATTACAACCACAGGAAGAAGGATGTTTCTTAGCTGTCTTAAGATTTCTGGTTATTTCTTTTTTTACATCACAGCCATTGCAATCACCGCAGGGCGATTCTTCCTTTCGAATATTTTTTATTATAGCATATATTGAATAAACCACAGTAAAAGCTATGATAACCAAAACTAATAGTACCTGAATCATTTTAGTTTGTCATTTAATTAATTCCCAAATTACAGATATTGCCATACCAACTATATGTACTTCATTCTATAACCGGAATAATGAAAATTTGTTCTCAAAAAAATAAGCTTCCTATCTGATAAGTTGCAAATGCAACCAGCCAGGCAATGGCAGTGGTATACACCATGGTAAAAACAGCCCACCCCCAACTTGATTCTTTTTTTATAGCTGCAATCACTGCTACGCAAGGAAAATAAATCAGCACAAAAAGCATAAAAGCAAAACTTACCAAAGGGGTAAATACCTTTTGGCCTTTCAGTTCTCCACTATTGTGCGTCTGCGCCTTCAGTTCTTCCTTAAGCGTACCGGAATTTTCATCAGCCTTCATATCGGCCTGATACATAATTCCCATAGAGCTCACCACAATTTCTTTGGCTGCCAATCCTGTTATGATACTAACACCCATTTTCCAATCAAAACCCAGTGGCCTGATAGCCGGTTCAATAGCATGTCCTAATTGGCCAATATATGATTTTTCCTGACGTTCCGACTCTTTGTCCACTTCCAGATGCTTAACTGCCTCCTCTTTTTCACCGTTACTCAAGTGAACACTGGATTGTACCTTCTGCATTTGTGCATCATAATCTCTTGTGTAAATCGTATGACGGGGAAAATATCCCAAAGCCCAGATCAGAATAGAAGCAAGAAGAATCACATTTCCCATTTTCTTGAGATATTGTTGCCCTTTATGCCACATATGCAAACTGGTATTCTTCATCGTAGGGATACGATAAGGCGGTAACTCCATCACAAAAGGCACCTCCTTTTTGGCAAAAGCAATCCGCTTCATCACCAAAGCTGTAACAATTGCCAAAAGAATGCCTATAAAGTAAATAGCAAATAACACAAGGCCCTGATTGGCGGGAAAAATAGCCGATATAAGCAATACGTACACCGGTAGCCTGGCGCTGCAAGACATAAACGGCGTTATAATCATAGTCAGAATCCGGTCTTTTTTATTGTCCAGCGTACGGGTAGCCATAATAGCCGGCACATTACAACCAAAACCCATCACCAACGGAATGAATGATTTACCGTGCAATCCTATTTTGTGCATCAGTTTATCCATAATAAATGATGCACGAGCCATATAACCGGTATCTTCCATCAAAGAGATAAAAAAGAACAGGATCATAATATTGGGCAGAAAAACAATCACACCTCCCACCCCACCAATTATTCCATCGACCACTAAATCCCGTAATGCTCCGGGTGACATAGTATTTTGCAACCAGTTGCTCAGCAAACCAACCCCTGAATTAATCCACTCCATCGGATAACTTCCCAGCGTAAACGTAGCCTGAAACATCAGCCACATAAAGAAAAGGAAAATCGGGAATCCCAAAAAACGATGCGTCAATAAATCATCCAACTCCCGCTTGCTTTCGCGTTTATCTTTTTTAGGCTCCTTATAAGTTTCTTTTAAAGCTCCATCAATAAACCCGTACTTTGCATCGGTAATAATAGTTTCCGAACGTTCGCCGTATTCTTTTTCCAGCTGTGTAATCGTCTGTTTGGCAACTGTTTTAATTTGTTCGTAATTATCAAAACCTTCCAATTGTGCTAAGGTGCTTTTGTCCGTTTCCAACAGCTTTATAGCCACATAGCGCGAGGATAATTTGTCTGTTATCCCCGGGTTTTTCCAAATTGCATCCTGAATATCTTTAATCGCTTTTTCAATTAACGGACCGTAATTGATATGAATATGCCGCACACTCGGATCGCGATCCTCGTATACATCAATCAGTTTTGCAAATAGCTCGTCTATTCCTTTTCCTTTAGATGCAACGGTCGGAATAATCGGAATACCTAACATCTCGCCCAGACCGTTATAATCGAACTTCACTCCTTTCTTTTCCAGTTCATCATACATATTCAACGCTACCACCACCTTGATGTTCATATCAATAAGCTGAGTAGTCAGAAACATATTCCGCACCAGATTGGACGAGTCGATTACATTAACCACAATGTCCGGCATCTTTTCGGTAATGTGAGTCCGCACATATAACTCTTCGGGCGAATACTCAGTAATAGAATAAGTCCCGGGCAGATCTACAATTTTAAAGGTATAACCATCTTTTTTCATGGTAGCCTCTTTGGCATCTACCGTTACACCGCTGTAGTTTCCCACCCGCTCGTGCGAGCCCGAAGCAAAATTGAATAAGGTTGTTTTGCCGCAATTGGGGTTGCCCACCAGCGCCACATTAATTATTTTTCCTTTTTCCAGTACCGAAACTTTGAGCGATTCCTCATCGATAGTTCCTTCAAATTTTATTTCCGATAAGGAAGCTGCTTCTTCCAGCGATACCACTTCCACCAGTTCGGCCTCGCTCCGTCTGAGTGAAACATTATAACCCATAATTTCATACTCAACCGGATCTTGCAAAGGAGCATTCTTTATTACCCGAACCTTCTTTCCTTTTACAAATCCCATCTCAGTAATGCGCTTCCTGAAAGCTCCATGGCCAAGTACTTTTGTAATTATGGCTTCATCACCTGTTTTAATATCAGAAAGATGTGTATTATGTGTTGTCATTATAAATATGAATTTCTCGAATTACTGCAAATTACTACCTTTCCGCAATCAGAGTTTTACTCCGAACCGGACAAAGCCAACCAGGGCATTATCTAACTTTATGTCTGTCCCTGCCGGATTAATGATGTATTGAATATCCGGTTTTATATAAATATTCTTGTTTATTGAAAACTGGTACGCCAGTTCGATCGTAGTTTCACTTCCAACATTGTTATCATGTATTCCTGCATGAGCCAAAGCAACACCAAACCGATCGTCAGACCGTTGATTAAACAATCCCTTATAATTAAAACCCAAACTATAGTAATGGTTATTTTTATTCTTATTCTTTGGACTTAAACCTATCTGCGAAAAAATCGACAACTTTTCGGTCAGTTGCTGATCTCCTACAAAATAAAATCCTCCATTTTGCTGCTCAACATTAATTGTATCATTGTGCTGATGATAGTATAAGCCTAATTTATAACAGCCGGCTTTGCCTTTTATCAAACTCTCAGCAAGTTGAAATTCTGTGACAGCAAGGAAGCCCTGATTGGCACTTAATGTCCAGTTAAGATTATACGGATTACAGCTAAAATCATCGGGAGTTCCGTCAAAAACTGCAGTTTTCCAAATGAATTTATCTGAGACCTTCCATTGAACATTAATGCCCAAAGCTGTCAGCGGAAAAATAGGACAAGTAATATTATCAGCAATACTGGAATGAATACCAAAGGAACTGTTCGTAAACAGATTTCCGTCTTCATTCACGGCAAAGTTAATATTTAAATCCTGCAAGCCCACAGCAATATCAAACTTTCCCAGATTTTGTTTATACCAAAGCTCATAAAGAAAAGAACGATTACCAGCTTCAATGTTCGACACACCTTGAAAATCACCGACTAAATTTGTACTGGGTTCACCACCATGTGTATTTCCAATATTTGCAAAAAACTCACCGCCCTTCCACAATCCGGCGCTTCCTGTATCAAAACGGCCCTCGACATTAACAAGTCCCAGATAAGAGATTCCTTTTTTAATTCCTCCTGTAAAGTTACTAACGATGTCACCAGTATAGGATGCAGAAAAGGAAAACGGAGATATCTTCTCACCTGCATCATCCTGCGCCCAAAGTCCGTTACCGGAAATAGTAATAAAAGCTCCCAAACACACCGATTTGTATACTTTCCTCATCTTAAACCAACTAAATAACTAAGCATGCACAAAGGTACAAGGAAGAACCCGACCTGTACATACCTACTTATACTGATTATAGGGGGCAGAACTAATCAAATATAGGGATAAGGCAACAAGAAAAAAAGGTATCAATTCATTCAACGATCAGAACTGAGTACTTTTTTTTATTTCATCTATTTCAATCAGTTTATTCATAATAGCATAAACTGTCAAACCGGCCGTACTATGAATTTCCAATTTACGGGCTATATTCCGCCGGTGCGAGATAACCGTATGCGTAGAGAGAAACAATGTCTGAGCAATTTCTTTATTCGTAAGTCCCCGTACCACACAGGTTATTATTTCTTTTTCTCTGGCACTTAAAGCACTTTGTTCATCTGAGTCTTTATTAGTCAATGAATCAAACAGCTTATCCAGTTTTTCTTTTAGCTGTTCCACCGAGTCATAAATACTCAAGGTATCATCATAATTTCGCAATAAATTATTATCAATAGCCGAATAAACCAATGCCAGACATTTGAGTTTTGCATTGGATGTTTCTTCTTTAATTTTAGTGATATCAAAATATCCCCAAAAAGCAGGGTTGATAATTAATATATCCGGCTTATGTATGTTTAAATAATGGTTTACTGTATCTAAGGAAATAATTTCAATTGGCTGAATCCGATAACCCGGAATCCGTTTCAAAGCAACAGAAATACCGCTCCGAATAATAACCGAGGGCTCAACAATTGCTAT
>JAATGT010000175.1 GCA_015654525.1 Bacteroidales bacterium | reverse complement strand
AAAGCATCCGGCCGAACTAAAACTGGTGCTGGTCGATCCGAAAAAGGTGGAATTCAACATTTACGGCGACATAGAAAAACATTTCCTTGCTAAACTGCCCGATGGCGATGATGCCATTATTACCGACACCAGCAAAGTGGTGGAAACTCTCAATTCGCTTTGTAAAGAAATGGATGATCGCTACGATTTACTCAAAAAAGCGCATGTTCGTAACATCAAAGAATACAACGAGAAGTTTACCATTCGCCATCTGAATCCGGAAAAGGGACACCGGTTCTTACCCTACATTGTGGTAATTGTAGATGAGTTTGGTGATTTAATCATGACTGCCGGCAAAGAAGTGGAAATGCCGATTGCCCGTATTGCGCAGCTGGCCCGTGCCGTGGGCATTCACATGATTATTGCCACCCAGCGTCCGTCGATAAACATTATTACCGGCGTAATCAAAGCCAACTTCCCGGCACGTGTGGCATTCCGCGTATCGTCCATGATCGACTCTCGCACCATTCTCGACTCTCCGGGAGCCAACCAGTCGGTGGGTCGCGGAGATATGCTTTTCTCGCAGGGAAATGATCTGACACGTGTTCAATGCGCCTTTGTGGATACGCCCGAAGTAGAAAACATTGTTCATCACATCAGTCAGCAACAAGCCTACCCAACTGCATTTTATTTACCGGAATATGTTGGAGCCGAAAGCGATGGAATAGATGCCAGCTCGGTGGATATGAGCAAACGCGATCCGCTCTTCGAAGAAGCTGCCCGACTTATTGTCGCCAACCAGCAAGGATCCACTTCGCTTATTCAGCGTAAGTTCTCCATTGGTTATAACCGTGCTGGGCGCATTGTCGATCAACTGGAAGTAGTAGGTATCATCGGACCTTTCGAAGGAAGTAAAGCCCGTCAGGTTTTAGTCATGGACGATTACCATTTGGAACAGATTTTGCGAAACCTTTAAACCAAGGGTAAAACAACAATTAATCTCCATAATATAAACAGAATTAAACCAATACACCGTTACACCGCTATACAATTACACATCAATAATAAATAATATTATGTTTAAGAAAATAATCTATTCATTTGCAGCGCTGCTTTTTTCATTCCAATTTTCTGTTGCGCAGAAGTCGGGTGGTCATGCAGAACAAATTCTAAGCGAATTAATTTCCAACACGAAAACAACCGCCATCAAAACCAACTTTCGATTAATAGTAAGCGAAAGAACTAATCCCGAGAAATACATTTCGAGCGGAACTATTACCCTCAAAGGAAATAAATTCTTTTTGGAAACCAATGAAATGAAAGCCTGGTTTAACGGAAAAACGCAATGGGCATACGCGCCTCAAAGCAATGAAGTTTCAATCACAGAACCAACAGAAAAAGAATGGGCTCAAACTAATCCTATTGCCATCTTAGCCGGGTTTAAAACCAAAAGTATAATCCGATTCTCCGACAAGGCTAAACTATCTCAAAACTATGTCATCGAGTTGGTTCCAAAGCCCCGAAACAAGGTGGTTGAACTAATCGAAGTACAAATCAATAAGTCAACCGGAAATCTGATATCGCTCAAACTGATCAACAAAAATGGAAGTGTAACTTCGGTAACACTTAGCAATTTTCAAAAAGGAATCTCTGTCAACGACAACATCTTCGTTTATAATCCTGAAAAGCACAAAGGTGTAGTAATAAATGATTTGAGATAAAATCCTTTCTTTCACAACCATCTTTTAATAAAATAGGTTTTTTCAATAGCAATATAGAGCTTCCTTTTTCGGAGAAATGCGAACCTTTTCAGCTAAGCTTTGTTTGTTAAGTGAATTACACACAAAGAAAACACTCTTTCAAGCTTAGATAAAGAATAAATAATAATCAGATAAAATATATGAACGAAAAAGTACGTTGCCTGATAATCGGATCAGGACCTGCTGGATACACAGCTGCCATTTACGCTTCACGCGCTAACCTTTCACCGGTATTGTACGAAGGAATGCAACCCGGAGGTCAATTAACCACTACCACCGAAGTGGAGAACTTCCCCGGATACCCGGCCGGAATTACCGGGACCGAACTGATGGAAGACCTGCGCAAACAAGCCGAACGTTTTGGAGCGGATATTCGCTTTGGATTGGCTACTGCTACCGATCTTTCGGCCTCGCCTTACAAAGTAACTATCGATGGCGAAAAAACGATTGAAGCCGAAACCATCATCATTTCGACCGGAGCAACAGCTCAATATCTTGGATTGCCCGACGAGCAAAAATATGCCGGTTCGGGAGTTTCGGCATGTGCCACCTGCGACGGATTTTTCTATCGTAAAATGACTGTCGCCGTAGTGGGTGGTGGAGATACTGCCTGCGAAGAAGCAACCTATCTGGCAGGCCTGGCCAGTAAAGTATATCTTATTGTGCGCAAACCGGCTTTGCGTGCATCTAAAATCATGCAGGATCGTGTTTTATCAAACCCCAAAATTGAAATTTTATTTGAACACGAAACAGTTGGCCTCACCGGACAAAACGTAGTTCAGGGAGCTGATCTGGTAAAGCATCGCGGACAAGCCGATGAAGCAAAAGTGCATATCGATATTGATGGATTTTTCCTTGCCATCGGGCACAAACCTAATTCGGGCATCTTTAAACCATGGCTTGAAACCGATGCAGTGGGATACATCAAAACCATCCCCGGAACACCCAGAACAACTGTTGCTGGAGTATATGCAGCCGGCGACGTGGCTGACCCACATTACCGTCAGGCAATCACAGCAGCCGGAACCGGTTGTCAAGCTGCCATTGAAGCCGAACGTTATTTATCGGAAAAGGGTTTGTAAAAAGGCTTTAGAAAATTAGAAGAAAAAGGGATGCATTCAGGCGTCCCTTTTTCGTTTGTGCAAAACTGCATTTAGTAAAAACAAAACAGATTCAATAGCATTATAACATTTCTGCAAGCCAGTTACTCTCAATAAAAATGACGGCCTTCTATATTTAAAATTTTCTTTCCATTTTGGCGGTTTTTTTGTACTTTTGTCCGATTAAAACTAAAAGCCTCAATATGCAACAAAATATCACGAAGTCAGCTAAGTTTAACGGACTAATTGTGGGAGTACTATTATCGCTAAAATTTATATTATCAGTCCAGAAGTTTAATTTTCTAACTTTTTTGGCTCTGTTCATTTCTGTTTTTATCATTGTTGCTCTATATCGGATGGCAATTCGTTTTCGAGATTTCGATAACAGTGGTACAATTACATACAAACAAGCTTTACTCCATATTTTTCTGATTTACGTTTTTGGTTCAATCATTTCCTCATTTGTAATACTGATTTACACAACTTTTGTCAATCCAAATTATTTAAGTACCTTGCTGGATATGCTTCTAAAAACATACGATTCTTTCAAATTCCCCATTGACGATAAATCCTATAAATTTTTAGAAATGATTTATAAACCAGCTCCATTTGCAATAATGAATGTTATCTCAAGCTTGTTTGTCGGAGGATTTTGGGGATTAATTTTAGCCGGATTTGTAAAAAAGGAAAAAAGTATTTTTGAAGAATAGGCTTAAATTAAAACAATTGACTAATTTAATTATATGGATATTTCAGTAATTGTACCGTTGTATAACGAAGATGAATCACTTCCCAAACTGTTTGAGTGGATTGAACGCGTCATGAACGAAAATAAGTTTACGTATGAATTAATTTTCGTGAACGATGGCAGTACAGATAAATCGTGGGACGTAATCGAGTCGCTTCAAAAACAATCGAAAAACGTAAGGGGGATAAAGTTCCGTCATAACTATGGCAAATCGCCGGCTTTGTATTGTGGTTTTCGTGCTGCACAGGGTGATGTAGTTATAACAATGGATGCTGATTTACAAGATAGTCCGGATGAGATTCCCGGATTATTCTCTATGATTAAAGACGAAAACCTGGATCTGGTATCGGGTTGGAAGAAAAAACGGTACGACTCCAAACTCACTAAGAATTTACCATCAAAGATATACAATGCTACTGCCCGGAGAGTGACTGGATTGCAACTTCACGATATGAACTGTGGACTGAAAGCTTACCGTAATGAGGTAGTTAAAAACATAGAGGTCTATGGCGAAATGCATCGTTATATTCCTTATCTGGCAAAAAATGCAGGGTTTACAAACATTGGAGAAAAAGTAGTTGAACATCGTAAACGTCAATTCGGTGAAACAAAATTCGGATTAAACCGTTTTGTAAATGGCTACCTTGATTTAATAACCTTATGGTTTTTATCTAAGTTTGGCAAGAAGCCCATGCATTTCTTTGGATTATATGGTAGCTTAATGTTTTTACTTGGTTTAATGGCTGTGGTTGCTGTCGGAGTTAATAAACTCATTGCTATAATTGAAGGTGTAAGAGCACCTTTAGTAACCGAAAGTCCTTATTTTTATTTAGCTATGTTAGCCATGATGCTGGGAACTCAGTTATTTTTAGCTGGCTTTTTGGGAGAAATAATTGCAAGGAACTCTACTGAACGAAATAATTATCAGATAGAAACTGAAATCTAATTGTGTCAACCAGAAATAGCCGACACGAATACAAATCAACGGTTCAACTTAATCATCAATGAAACAATTATTAATCGTCGGCTTTGGTGGATCTATAGGCAGCATTGCCCGATTTTTGGTTTCTAAATTAAACGTGCATTGGCATTTTTTCTCAATACCAATGGGCACACTGACGGTTAATGTTTTGGGAAGTCTGATTATTGGGTTTATAGCTGGAGTTTCGGCAAAAAGCGAAATAATTTCACCCAGCTTACGCCTCTTTTTAATGGTAGGTGTTTGCGGAGGATTTACGACCTTTTCTTCGTTTACCAATGAGAATCTAACCTTAATGCAGAACGGGCAATTTGCCACCGTTCTGTTATATACAGGACTCAGTATTTTTCTTGGATTTTTTGCGGTCTATTTAGGATATATAACTTCAAATTTGTTGTAATATGAATTCATCCGAAAACAGCATATTAAAATTCTATGCAAGCAGTACCGACAGAATTGGTTTAGACTTACTATATGAACATTTGGTTATTAAGGCCAAGGAAAAAAGTATTGCCGGGGTTACGGTTTACCGGGGCATAATGGGTTATGGTTTGAGCAGCACGCAAATCAGTTCGACCCGTTTTTGGGAGTTGACAGAGAAATTGCCGATTGTTATTGAGATGATAGATAAAACAGAAGTTCTTGACAATTTTTATCAGAGCATCGAAAAAGAGCTAAAATCACTTGCTAAAGGATGTTTGGTAACCATGCATTCAATTGATATTAAACTTCAAAAAAACAGGAAGATCAAAATAACTTTCTGACTAAATTCAGCATTTATAGCATGGAAACAATGGATATTCTCAAAATAGTGTTACCCGCTTTACTTGTATTGCTAACAGCTTATCTGCTGATTGACAAATTGCTTCGGAGTGAAGAAAAACGTCGAAATTTTGAATTAAAAAAAGACAAAGTAAATACGCTGACTCCTATCCGGCTCAGGGCTTACGAAAGATTGATACTGGTTTTGGAACGAACAACTCCTTCAACACTTATTATAAATGTTGCAAAGCCTCACATGACTAATTTAGAACTTCATACCGAGTTATTGACTAATATCCGTCAGGAGTTCTCACACAACCTTTCGCAACAAATATATGTGAGCGATGAAATTTGGAATTATATCCGTGGGGCGCAGGAGAGTTTACTCCGATTGGTCAACTCATGCGCTGCTCAATGTAATCCGGCTAATTCGGCAACTGAATTAGCTGAAAACATCATTCAAGTGTATGGAAACAGCGAACAAACTCCGACAGAACAGGCTATTAATAGACTAAAAGATGAAGTGAGAATTTACTTAGCCTGACATTATGCATATTATTAATCAAACTAAATGAAAAAGACTCAATATATTTTATTTGTTCTCTGCATGACACTTTGTTTTTCGTGTGCCGTAGACGAGAGCTGCAGAACAAACCAGTCCGTCTTAATGGACATAGGTATGTATCATGTAACCCAAACAGACACCTCCAGAACTGTTGCATCCATGACTATTGACAGTATAACTGTGAGAGGATTAAAATATGACGCAGCCACTAAGAAATACAGCTACATGGATTCTGTTTTATATAATAATCTGAAAACGATTACTAAAATAGATTTGCCCTTGCATAGTTTTGAGTCTACATCAGCCTTTGAGGTTACTTTTAATAGTAAAAGGATTACAACCAACACGGTTACTAACATAAATGACACAACGTTATATATCAACAAAAAAGACACCTTGATAGTAACACATCAAAATACAGATAAATACTTATCACTCCAATGTGGTAGCATAAAGGTTCATTCACTAGATACTATACTGGCAACTAATAACTTCATCGATTCTATCCGCATCACTAACCGCAAAGTAAGTAACATCAATGTCGAAAATATTAAAATATATAAGTAGTTTGATTCTTTGCTTTGTAGTGGTTTATTCTGTTCAAGCTCAGAAAACGAAAACAGAGGCAAAAACAAAGACAAAAATAGTAGCTGACACTATTAAGACGCCTCTATTTAATGGAATTACTGTGCAAGGCGATTTGATTTCAGCGGCAAGTTCGATGTTATCAAGCGGAGAAACTTACTCGTACGAAGGAGCATTGCAGGCCGACTTTAAGCACAAGTATTTACCTGTTTTAGAATTCGGATACGCAGGTGCTGATAAGCTAACAAGTGATAATATAGGTTTTAAAACAAATGCTTTGTTTGGACGTTTGGGACTTGACTTTAATTTGATTTCGCAAAAAAAAGATAAGAAGCCAACCACTAATTTATTTTTGGTAGGTTTTCGACTGGGAATGTCTAAATTCAATTATAATATTACCAATGTAAGTATCACGGATGATTATTGGGGTGGTTCACAAGCCATGCTTTATAATAATCTATCTACAACAAAAATATGGTATGAAATAGTTGTCGGAATAAGGGTAGAAGTAATAAAAAATATATTTATGGGCTGGACTGTCAGAAGTAAAAGTCTATTAAGTAAAGATGCCGACGGAAATGTTACTCCGTGGTATATACCAGGTTTTGGAATTAATAACGGCAAATCAAACACGGTCATTAATTACACTATCGGTTATAAATTCCAATTACCATCAAAGAGAAAATCTTTTGGGAGCATAAAAAAACCGAATGCTGAAATAAAGCCGGAAACAAAACTCAAAAACAACAATCAACAAACAAAATAACCAATTTAAAACGTATGAATTCAATTAAAACTTTAAATCGTGCTGCCGATAACATCCGCATCTTAGCGGCTTCGGCAGTAGAAAAAGCAAAATCAGGTCACCCGGGCGGTGCTATGGGAGGAGCTGATTTTATTAATGTTCTCTATTCTGAGTTTTTGGAATATGATCCACAAAACCCGAAATGGGAAGGTCGTGACCGCATGTTCCTGGATCCGGGGCATATGTCACCAATGTTATATTCGGTACTTGCATGCACCGGAAAATATACAATGGCTGAGCTGGCTCAGTTCCGTCAATGGAATAGTCCGACTCCGGGTCACCCTGAAGTAGATATTATGCGTGGAGTTGAAAATACTTCAGGACCATTGGGACAAGGACATACTTACGCTGTAGGTGCTGCCATTGCCGCTAAATTTTTACAAGCCCGTTTTGGTGAAGTAATGAGCCAAACCATTTATACATTTATTTCGGATGGTGGTGTGCAGGAAGAAATTTCGCAGGGAGCAGGCCGATTGGCCGGTCACTTGGGATTGAACAACCTGATTATGTTCTACGACTCAAATGATATTCAACTTTCGACCAATACAGAATCGGTAACAAGCGAAAATACGGCTCAGAAATACCTGGCCTGGGGTTGGAAAGTGATTGAAATAAATGGTAATGATGCAGAACAAATCCGCAAAGCACTTACCGAAGCCAAAGCTGAAACAAGTAAACCAACACTTATTATTGGTAAAACAATTATGGGTAAAGGTGCATTGAAAGCCGATGGTTCAAGTTT